>JAPOOQ010000051.1 GCA_026713345.1 Gemmatimonadota bacterium
GCGGCCCACGGGGGGGGGGGCGCGTTGTCCCCCCCCGCGAGCCCCTCGATGCCGCGCGCCACGGCCCCCTCGAAGTCGACGATGCTGGGGGTGGGTTCGCCGCCGCCGCCGCCGCCCCCGCCGAACCCGCCGAACCCGGCGAACCCGCCACCCGGCACGAGCACCGACTGCGCTGTCCTCCGCGCCTTCTCAACGACCTCGATGGTGACCGTGGTCTCGACTGTGATCGGGGTGATGGGTCCGCTGTCAACAGGCGCGGGGACATCCGTGGCGGTGATGGTCACCTCGATGGTGCTGCCGAGCTGTTGGTTGATGACGGAGCCCTCGGCTACGCGAATCTGGCCGGTGCCGGCGTCGATCGTAAACAGATTATCGCTGTCACTGATGCCGTAGAGGATCTGGTCTCCGTCCGGATCCCGCGCCTGCACCGGGGTGTCGACGGCTGAGTCGGGGACCGCGTTGAACGCCACCTGCCTCGTGAGTGACCCGGAGCCGAAGGCGGGAGCGTCGTTGACCGGGTGCGCGTTGATCACCATCGTGCCGGTGTCGGAAAGGCGGCCGTCGGAGACGCGGTAGACAAAGGAGTCGTTCCCGTACCAATTTGCGCGGGGAACGTACCTTCCCTCCCCGGTGGTCCGGTCGATTGTCACCGTCCCATGCCGGGGCCGCGTCGCGATCGAGAAGACAAGTGAGTCGCCATCGGGGTCACTGGCGTCGTCGAACAGGTCGAAGCTCTCCGAGTCGTCCTCGTTCATGCCCAGCACTTCATCTTCGGCGACCGGTCGCTCGTTGACATCGCGGAGGTCGATGGTGACGGACTTCGAGGCCGTGAGGCCCTGCGAGTCGGTCGCGACCACCTGCAACGAGTACGCGTCCTTGGTCTCGTAATCGAGCACCATGCCGTCGGCGAGGGCGATTTGGCCCGTGTCGGCGTCGATCGTGAAGGAAGCCGCGTCGGTACCTGCCAGGCTGTAGGCAATTGGATCGCCCTCAGCGGTGGCGGCTGCGCCGCCGGAGGTCCCATCGGTGTCGGTTGCACGGACGGGGGTCCCCACCCGGGCGCCCGCGCCGAGGTTCTCGTTCACGCTGCGCGCCCCGTTCTCGTTCGATGGGAAGCTCGGCGCCTGATTGTTGGCCCGGGCGGCAACCACTGCGTTCGCGGACGTGGCGCTCAGCTCCTTGCCGGAGCCGTGGCTGTCCGTGTAGGTCGCGGTGGCGCGCAGATGCTGACCCACGTCGGCTGCAACGGGGCTGTAGGAGGCCGACGTCGCGCCGGTGATTGCCGTCCAGGTCGACTGGTCGGATGAGCCCTCCCACTTGAACGTGGTGCTGCTCACGGCGTCGGGCTCGTCCAGCGTGGCGGTCAGGGCGACGCCGACCACCGGCTGCCGCGAGGACAGCGAGAGGGCGCCCGCCTCGTCGATGTCGTCGACGGTGACCGCCAGCTGCCGCCTGAACAGGTGCCGGTTGTCGGTGATGGAGAAGTCGAGGTCGTACGTGCTGTCGCTGCCGGCGTCGGCGGGCGACTCGAAGTCGGGCGGAGTGATGAAGCTGATCGCGCCGTCCGAGCGTGCAAACCGACTCCCGTCGGGACCGAGGAGACCCACCCTGAGGGGGGTTCCGTCCGGGTCGCTGATGGCGTACGCGGCCACTGCGATCGAGTTCTCGTCGACGGTGACCGTAGCGGGGCCGTCGGCCACCGGAACCTCGTTGACGTTCGCCACCGTGACCGTGACGTCCTGGCGGGTCGTGTTCGTCCCGTCCGATGCCTCCACCGTGAGCTGGTAGCGATTGTCGCGGTCGGCGTCCGCGGGCGACTCGAAGTCGGGCGAGGAGACGAAGCTCACTTCGCCGTCGGAGGCGAGGCTGAACTCAGCCGCGTCGGTCCCTGTCAGGGTGAGCGTGACCGTGTCGCCCGGGTCGTCGTCCAGGGCCCCGAACAGCCCCACGACGGTCGTGGCGTTTTCCGCGTAGCTGTAGGCGACGCTTCCGTCGGTGAAGAACGGCGCTTCGTTGACGTCGCTGACCGTCACCTCCACCTCGAGCTGGCCGGAAAGGGTTTCGTCGCTGCCCTGGATGGTGATCTCGTAGACGTTGTCGGTGCCGCTGTCCGAGGGCGAATCGAAGTCGGCCGGCGGCGTGAAACGCAACTCGCCCGCATCGGTGAGCGTGAAGTCGGCCCCGTCGCCTGTCACCGAGAGCGTGATGGTGGTGTCTGCCCCCTCGGGATCCACCGCCCTGTACGTGGCCAGGACCGTGGTGGTGTTCTCCTCCACCTCGAGGGTCTCGGGGCCCTCGACGACCGGCACTTCGTCCACATCGGTCACGGTCACGGTGATGCTGCGCGAGCCCTTGCCGGTCCCCGACGAGACCTTGATCGTGAGTTCGTACACGCCGTCCC
>JAPOOQ010000052.1 GCA_026713345.1 Gemmatimonadota bacterium
GCACCACCCACTCCGTCGGCTGCCCGGTGACCGCCGCGATCCGGTCGAAGTCGGCGTCGTAGTGCAGGACCACCATCTCCGCCGCCTCCGCTGCCGCCGCGATGATCAGGTCCGGAATCGGCACCCGGTGCTGTCCCCGCTGCGCGAGAAGACCCTGCACCTCGATCGCGCGCTGGAAGGTCGCCTCCGAGAGCGCGACATGCCGGTACGCGAGGGCGCGTCGCCGGCGGGCCCTGGAATGCTCGTCGGCGTTTCGTGTCGAATACAGGACTTCCAGATCGATGATGGCGCAGGTGGCGGCCTCGCCCGCTTCCAGGATCGGCACCAGTCTGGTCTGCACGGACGCGTCGGGCATGCGGGCCAGGGCACTCTTGTCGATCAGGTAGGGCACGGCCGCCGGTCCCGGCTTGTCAGTAGCGCCATGTGTTCGCCATCACCCGCTCGTCGGCGAGGTCGATACCGTCCATCTCGATCAGCGCCCTGATCTCCCGGAGTCGCGCCTCCTGTCGTTCCACCTCGCGCAGCGCCGTGTCGATCGTGTCCTTGATCGTCGAGGTTCCGAGCAGAACCCGCACTCGTGCGATGAGGTCATCGTCGATTTCGACGGTAGTCTTCCTCAGGGGATTCCTCCTCCTCGCGGGTGCCGACGTATATACGATTGTGCCTCTGCAATATATTCAACTAGTCAGGAACTGTATATCCACTGGGATCGGTTCAACGGCAGATGAAACGCCCCGCGAGCCTTCCCGCCCGGAAGCGTCATGGAGATCGACGAGGGGTTGGCCTCCCTGCCGCCTGGTATTCCGCCCCACGGGTTGATCGACCTGCGAGCGGGTGAACTTCTGGCTTCGGAGGTCCATCGAACGCCGGACTCCGCCCCCCGGGACTGGATTCACACCCCTTGGCCGATAGATTAAGCGGCAACGTGGCTGTCTGCGGAACGTCCCGCCAACGCCACACAACCCGAGGTGCTAGAGAACAATGAAGACCGCTGTCGCGGGCGCGACCAGGCCCGCAACCGATATCGAGCGGCCCTCCTTCAAGGTGGCCGACCTTTCCCTGGCCGAGTGGGGCCGCGACGAGATCCGCCTGGCCGAGCACGAGATGCCGGGGCTGATGGCGATCCGGCGCGAGCTGTGCGGAAGCCAGCCGCTCGCGGGAGCCCGGATCATGGGATCGCTGCACATGACCGTGCAGACCGCCGTGCTTATCGAGACCCTGATCGACCTCGGGGCCTCGGTGCGCTGGGCGTCGTGCAACATCTTCTCCACGCAGGACCGGGCGGCGGCGGCGGTCGTGGTCGGGCCGGATGGGAGTCCCGAAGATCCGCAGGGTCCTGCCGTCTTCGCCTGGAAGGGGGAGACGCTGGAGGAGTACTGGTGGTGCACGGAGCAGGCGCTGTCGTGGCCGCGCGGCTTCGGTCCCACCCTCATCCTCGACGACGGCGGCGACGCGACGCTGCTGGTCCACAAGGGCGCCGAGTTCGAGCGGCTGGGGCGGGTGCCCGACTTCGATCCCGACACCGACGCCGAAGAATACGGCGTGATCCTGGATCTGCTCCGAGCCCACCAGCGGCTCGACGACGGACGCTGGCAGCGCATCGCGGCGGACATCCAGGGCGTCTCGGAAGAGACCACCACGGGCGTGCACCGGCTCTACGAGATGGCGAAGACCGGCACCCTGCTCTCCCCCGCCATCAACGTCAACGACTCGGTCACCAAGTCCAAGTTCGACAACATCTACGGGTGCCGTCACTCGGTCATCGACGGGCTCAACCGCGCCTCGGACGTGATGCTCTCGGCGAAGGTGGCGGTGGTGATGGGGTACGGCGAGGTTGGCAAGGGGTGCGCGCAGGCGCTCCGGGGCCAGGGCGCGCGCGTCATCGTCACCGAGATCGACCCGATCTGCGCGCTGCAGGCGGCGATGGAGGGATTCCAGGTGGCGCGCCTGGATGATGTGGTGGGGACGGCCGACGTCTTCATCACCGCGACCGGGAACCGCGACGTGGTCACGATCGACCACATGCGCCGCATGAAGGACAAGGCGATCGTGGGCAACATCGGCCACTTCGACAACGAGATCGACATGGCCGGGCTGGAGTCGTCGGAGGCGGTCCGCAAGACGATCAAGCCGCAGTTCGACGAGTGGACCTTCCCGGGCGGGCGGAGCATCCTCGTGCTGGCGGAGGGACGGCTGATGAACCTGGGGTGCGCGACCGGCCACCCGAGCTTCGTGATGTCGGCGAGTTTCTCGAACCAGGTGCTCGCGCAGATCGAACTGCACCGGCGGGCGGAGGACTATGGGCTGGACGTGCACATGCTGCCCAAGGAGCTGGACGAGAAGGTGGCGCGGCTGCATCTGGATCACCTGGGGGTGCGGCTTACCGAGTTGACGCAGGAGCAGGCAGACTATCTCAACGTTTCGGTGGGTGGTCCGTTCAAGCCGGAACACTACCGGTACTAGCGGACTGGTGACTCGTCGGAGACCGCCGGGGCGAACCCGCATCCTGCCCGTCCTGTTGGCGGCGCTCGGCACGTCCTTCGTCGCCTGCGCCGGGCCAGCCGACCCGCTCGTGGGTGAATGGGTGTCGGTGGGCTCCGAAGACACCCGGATGACCTACATCTTCGAAGATGGCGGGCGCGCACGGTGGATCATCGAGCTCGCGGAAGGCCCCGACACTTCCGAGGTCGCATATGAAGTGCGGTTTGCCCCGACGCCCATCGAACTCGACGTGGGGCCGTGGAGCAGCGGACCGCTGGCCGGCCAGACCCTCTTCGGAATCGTGGAGCTGCAGGGGCCGGATCGCTTTCGCGTGGACTTCGAGCCGGCGAATCCGGACGGCGACGGTTCCGAGCGGCCCGGCACCTTCTCCGAGCAGGCGGTGACGTTCGTCAGGCGAATCAACTGACGCGGGCCAAACCTGACGCGGAGCCGGGCGCGGCTGTGATTGCCGCGCCCGGCCCGCCCCCAGCCCGGTCAGCGACTAGTTTATGGTCTAGTTCCGCCGGCTGACCTCGATCTTCCGGCTGAGCGCTTCGTCGGCCTTGGGAAGCCGGACGTTGAGCAGGCCGTTGTCGAACTCGGCCGTGATGCCCTCCGCGCGGATCGTGCGCGGCAGGGTGAAGGATCGGCGGAACGACCCGAAGCTGCGCTCGACGAGGTGGAACTTGCCGCCCTCTTCGCGGGACTCGCGCTTCTCGCCCGAGATGGTCAGGACGTTGTTCTCCAGGCTGATCTCCACCTGCTCCTCGGTCATGCCGGGCAGCTCGGCGGTCAGCAAGATCTCGTTGTTGCGCTCTTCCACGCTCACCGGAGGCGCCCAGTCGGAGGCGTAGGTCAGGTTCCCGAAGTCCGCGTCGCTGAAGAGGCGGTTCATACGGTTGGCGATGGCGTCGAGCTGGTTCCAGGGAACCGGACGGTAGGTGTGTTTGGTCAGTGACATGGTTCAATTCCTCTTGATGATGAAGGTGATTGCTCAGTTCGGCCCATTATGCAGCCGCGCGAGGGGGAATTGCAGGCTGCGTGCCAGCGGAAACCTGCCAATTTGGCAGGAAACGCGCGGCTGGCTTGGGGAGATTCTGCCGAAATGGCAGGTCCGCATGACGACTCCTGCCAAAACGGCAGACTTCCCTGCTCCGCCCTGCCGAAATGGCAGGTTGTGAAACTGCCGAAATGGCAAGAGACGCGAGTCAGTACCCTTCTGCAGGCACCGAAGTCACTGTCGGCGGGAGCGCGCGCCTCGGCTCGTGTGCGCCTCGTAGTACGCCCGCAGAATGGCATTGATCCGGGTTTGGTAACCTCTTCCCTGCGCCTTCAGCCAAGCCAGGACATCTCTGTCCAGACGGACAGTCACCTGCTTCTTCCCGGGAGGGACCACCACACGCGCGGTGGCGAAGAATTCAGCGTTGAGTTCGGGGATATCCGAGTAGTCGATATCCTCATCCTTCATCCGGTCGATTCGCCTCAAGTCGCTCTTCGTACGCTTTTCGCTCACGGCTATTCGCCTTTCTCATCGAGATGACCCGAGTATTCTCTCCGCGCGGCGTGTGGGCAACCATCACCAAGCGTCCCTCAAGGTGGCCCAACGTGATGTAGCGTTCCTCGCCGTACGCGAACCGCCTGTCCTCGAACGTCAGACACCGACCTTCGAAGACCTCGGGCGCGTCCTCGAAGCTGAGGCCATGCTTCCTGATGTTCTCGTCGTTCTTGTTCCGATCCCACTCGTACAATGGTCCCGAACCCTCTCACGCTCCTCGCTAACCCGAAGGCCAGTAACTACATTTGACACTACCAATGTAGTGCCAAGACTCCAGAACGGCCAGTAGCGCTGTCAGCCCCCTCAGCGTGTCATGAGGGTCGCGCTCAGCAGCGCCCCGCGTTCGGGCACGATAGGCCCGGGATGCACGTCGCACCCAAAATCGTGGGCGATCCCCCTCACGGCTTCCATCAATACGCCATTCTCGCCGACCAGCCCGCCCACCATTGCCACGGTGGGGCGGCCTTCCCACCCCCCCACCCCCTCAAGCGCGGCCACCAGGTGTTCGCGGATCGCGCCCAGCGCGCGATGGAT
Organism: Gemmatimonadota bacterium; assembly: GCA_026713345.1. Lineage (GTDB taxonomy): Bacteria > Gemmatimonadota > Gemmatimonadetes > Longimicrobiales > Gaopeijiaceae > Bin94. The sequence goes on from JAPOOQ010000052.1 coordinate 4,571, forward strand.
CACCCGGGCCGCGACCACGTCCCCTGCACGGGCCTCCCTTGCCACCAGCACGGACAGCGCCGCGATCTCGCCCTTGGTTGCGCGCGCGGCCCACTCCACCAGACCGCGCGGTTCGCCCTCGCCCGCAGCCTCCAGCAGCGCGCGGGTGAGCGTCGTGCGCGGCTCCCTCCCGTCGCTGGCCCGCACCACCCCGCGCAGCCCGTCCAGCCCGATCCTGTAGCCGCTCCCTCCGTCGCCCAGGAGCTGCCCCCACCCCCCCACCGTCACCGCCCCCCCGCCCGGCCCCACCGCGCGCACCACCGACCCGGTGCCGACCACCAGCAGGATCC
>JAPOOQ010000053.1 GCA_026713345.1 Gemmatimonadota bacterium
ATCGTAGTGGACGACGAGGGGCGCTGGGCAGCCTTCGAGGTCAAGCTGGGCGAGCGGTGGGTGGACGAGGGAGCCGCCAACCTCCAACGTCTGGCGCGACGCATGGAACTCGGCGGGCACGCCCCCCCCTCAGCACTGGCCGTGATCCTTCCCAATGGCTATGGATACGTGGGTGGCGGAGAGGTCGGGACGATCCCGATCGGGGCGCTGGGACCATAACCGCACAAACCCTGGCCGGAGCAACAGACCAGACGATGAACCACTTCCAGCTGGCAGAGCGCGGAACGTCCGTCCGTACCGAGATCCTCGCCGGATGCACGACCTTCCTGACCCTGTCCTACATCATCTTCGTGAACCCCATGATCCTGGGCGGAACGGGGATGGATACGGGCGCGGTGCTGGTGGCCACCTGCCTCGCGGCCGCGTTCGGTTCGGCGGTGATGGGCCTGTACGCCAACTATCCGATCGCGCTGGCGCCTGGGATGGGACTGAACGCCTACTTCGCCGCGATCGCGGTGGGCACGATGGGGCTGTCGTGGCAGGTCGCGCTGGGAGCCGTGTTCTGCTCGGGAGTCCTCATGCTCATTCTGTCCGTGCTCCCGGTGCGCGAATGGGTGGTGAACAGCATCCCGCGTTCGCAGAAGCTGGCCATCGCCGCGGGCATCGGCTTCTTCCTGGTGATCATCGGACTTCGCAACGCCGGACTGGTGGTCGCCAGCGAAGCCACGCTGGTCGCAATGGGCACCATCACGCAGTGGCCGGTTGTGCTCGCGCTGCTGGGCTTCGTGGCGATCGTGGCGCTGGAGCAGCGCAGGGTTCCGGGCGCCGTGCTTATGTGCATTCTGATCGTCGCGGGGCTCGGCTGGCTGTCCGGGCTCTCGCCGGCACCGGCGTCGCTGGTGGCGGCACCGCCTTCGCTGGCTCCCACGCTGCTTCAACTCGACGTGCTCGCGGCGTTCGAACTCGGCCTGCTGGCGATCGTGTTCGCCTTCCTGATGGTCGACCTGTTCGACACGAGCGGCACGCTGGTGGCCATTCTGAACGAGGCCGGGCTCACCGACGAGGAGGGCAAGGTCCCGGGACTTCGCCGGGCCCTGGTCGCCGACAGCTCCGCGACCATGGCGGGCGCGCTCCTGGGCACGTCGACGACGACCTCGTACATCGAGAGTGGCGCGGGCGTGCGGGCAGGCGGGCGCACCGGGCTGACCGCCGTGGTCGTCGCGGCCCTCTTCCTCCTCGCGCTTTTCTTCGCTCCGGTGGCCCCCGCCGTTCCCGCGTATGCGACCGCGCCCGCGATCCTCTTCCTGGGCTACGTCATGTCCCGCGCGCTGCGCCACATCGAGTGGGACGAGCTCACCGAGTGCATCCCCGCGATGGTCACCGCGCTCGCAATGCCGTTCACGTACTCGATCGCCACGGGGATCGGCCTCGGGTTCATCACATACACAATGATCAAGCTGCTCTCCGGACGCACCCGGGACCTCAACGCTGCGGTCGTCTCGGTCTCCATTCTGTTCCTTATTCGCTTCATCATCACATAATAGCGTTCACCTGAATCATGGAATCCGTTCAAATGAACTTTTCTCGCCACGCCACCCTCGCTCTCGCGGCCTGCGCCGCCCTGGGCGCCACCGGGGCCACCGCCCACGCCCAGACCAGCCACGTCATCGAGAACGGCGAGGCGCAGATCGTCCCCGCCTTCGCCGACACCTCCACCTGGATCCGCCAGGAACTCTGGGTCGAGACCGAGTTCGACACCGACGGCGACGGCCGCCCCGACCGGGTCCACGTCGATGTGACGCGCCCCGGCGCGACCGCCGAGGGGCTCAAGGTCCCCGTGGTCTACGAGACCAGCCCCTACTTTTCAGGCACGGCGGGGATCAATTTCGACCACTTCTGGAATCTCCGGCAGGAGGTCGGCGGGGATCCCGTCACCCGCGACCCGTATCCGGCGACGATCCGCTACCGTGAAAGCCAGCCGATGATCTCCCCGTCCCACATCCGCACCTGGGTGCCGCGCGGCTTTGCCGTGGTCCACTCGCAGTCTCCCGGGACAGGTCAGTCGCAGGGATGCCCCACCGTGGGCGGCGCCAACGAGTCGCTCGGCCCCAAGGCCGTGATTGACTGGCTGAACGGGCGGGCGCGCGGCTTCACCACCCCGGACGGGAACGAGGAGGTACGGGCGGACTGGAGCACCGGCAGGGTCGGCATGACCGGCACCTCCTACAACGGGACGCTGCCGCTGGCCGCCGCGACGACCGGTGTCGAGGGACTCGAGGCGATCATCCCCATCGCCCCCAACACGTCCTACTACCACTACTACCGCTCCAACGGGCTGGTGCGCTCGCCCGGCGGGTATCCCGGCGAGGACATCGACGTTCTCTTCGACTTCATCTTCAGCGGCGACCCCGAGAAACGCGACTACTGCATCGAGACCGTGCGCGACGAGATGGACGCGCAGCTCGACCGCACCGCCGGCGACTACAACGACTTCTGGGGCGAGCGCGACTACCTCAACCACACCGACGGCCGCCGCGCGGCCACCCTGATGGCCCACGGTTTCAACGACTGGAACGTGATGCCCGAGCACAGCTACCGCATCACCGAGGCGCTGAAGGAGCGGGGCGTACCGGTGCAGATCTACTACCACCAGGGCGGACACGGTGGCCCGCCGCCGCCCACGATGATGAACCGCTGGTTCACGCGCTACCTGCTTGGCGTCGAGAACGGCGTCGAGAACGACCCCAGGGCATGGATCGTGCGGGAAGAGCGCCCCACGCGGGGACGGGCCCCCGCCCCGCCCACCAGGCCCGAGCCCACCCCCTATCCGGACTACCCGCACCCGGAGGCGGAGGGCGTCATCCTGCACCCCTCCGGCGACGGCAACTGGACGGGCGCCCTGACCATGGGCGCGGCCGGCGACGGCACCGGCACGGTCGTCGACAACTTCGGTTTCGAGGGTGGCCACCTTGCCGCCGCCGATTTTTCGAACCACCGGCTGCTGTACGCGACTCCCGAACTCGCGCAGGACGCGCATCTCTCCGGCGTCACCAGGGTGCGCGTACGCCTGTCGGCGGACCGGCCGGCGGTGAACCTGTCGGTCTGGCTGGTGTCGCTTCCGTGGACCAACAGCCCGCGGATCTACGACAACATCATCACGCGAGGCTGGGCGGATCCCGGCAACGCCGGCGCGGCGAACATGGCCAGCCCGCGCAGTGGCAGCGCGCTGACCCCCGGCGAATTCGTCGAGGTCGAGTTCGAACTCCAGCCCGACGATCAGGTGATCCCGGCCGGTGCGCGTATCGGCGTCATGATCTTCTCCAGCGACAAGGACTTCACCGTACACCCCGAACCGGGAGCGACACTGACGGTGGACCTGCAGGGGACGAGCATCGAGCTGCCGGTGGTTGGTGGAGCAGGCGAGCTGGTGTTCCGGCCGAGGGCGTCCTGACGTGCGATTTCGGATGATTGCCGGGCGGGTCGCGATCGCCGGCGGCGTATTGCTGGCCGCGAGCGTCGCCTCGCCCGCGCCACTGGCCGCACAGCAGGACTGTTCCGCCGCCAGGAGTGACTGGAGCAACATCGGGCTCTTCCGAAGCTGTCTGGCCCGGTCCGGACTCGACGCCTGGGGGATCACGCCAACCGGCCGTTCCATCCTCCACGACGCCGCGCTCGAAACCGGGAATCCCACCATCGTTGCCCTGCTCCTGGAGGCCGGCGCCAATCCGAATGCCAGGGATGACGAAGGGAACACCGCCCTGTACCTGGGCGTGTGGAACGAGAACCCGATGGTAACGGCCCATCTCCTCGGCGCCGGAGCCGATCCGAACGCCGCGAACAACCTCGGGTACGCTCCGCTGCACATCGCGAGCACCCGTAACAACGCGCGCGCGATTCAACTGCTGCTGGACGCCGGCGCCAACCCGGGCGCGCTCAGCAACGATGGCTGGACTCCCTTGCACAACGCCGCCTTCTTCCGCGCCCACGAAGCCATCCCCGCCCTTATCGATACGGCCGCGGGCGAGGACCTGACGCCGCTGCACCGCGCCGTCCTGATGGCCAACCCGGGGGCGGTCGCGGCGGTCCTGGATGCGGGCGCCGATCCCGACGCCACCGATGCGCACGGCTGGAACGCGCTTCACTTCGCGGCGCCGATGGCGGGCCCGGAGATCGTCGCGCGGCTGCTGCAAGCGGGCGTCGACCCGAACGACGGCACCGCGAATGGGCAGTCCGCGCTGCACCTGGCAGGCGACGGCGCGACGGTGGCCGCGCTGGTCGGCGCGGGCGCCGGATTGGAGGCCCGCAACGACCTCGGCCGGACGCCGCTCCACCAGGCGAGCCTGTTCCGGGGGGCGGAGGTGGTCGAGGCCTTGCTGGACGCGGGGGCCGATGTGGAGGCCGTGGACGGCAACGGGGAGCGGCCGCGGGATCTGGCCGGGCGGAACCCGGGGCTTGAGGGCAGCGCCGTGCCGGGGCGGCGGGGGGGGGGGGGGGGGGGCGCAGCATCCGGCCCCCGGGGGCATCG
>JAPOOQ010000054.1 GCA_026713345.1 Gemmatimonadota bacterium
CTCGGTATTCTCGCGGATCAGGACCAGGTCGATGTCCTCGTAGCGTCCTCCCGGGAGGATCGTGCGCACCGGCCGCACGTTCGCGTAGAGGTCGAACCGCTTGCGGATCGCGACGTTCACGGAGCGGAAGCCGGATCCGGAGGGCGTCGCCAGCGGGCCCTTCAGCGCCACGCGGTTCCGCTCGATCGAGTCGCTGGTCTCCTGCGGCAGCGGGCTCCCGTGGGTCGCTACGGCCCCCACGCCCGCGGCCTGGAAATCGTACTCGAGCTCCGCCCCGGCCGCGGACAGCACATCGAGGACCGCCTCGGTTACCTCGGGGCCAATCCCGTCTCCAGAGATCACGGTGATATTCTTATGCATATATTTTCGTTGCGATTATATAGCTTGATATATATTCGATCTTCGAATATATCTTATGATATATCACGGATGTATCCGTTACCTATCATCTCCGCTCTCCGTCTTCAAGTCCAGCGCCGCCGAATTGATGCAGTAGCGGAGTCCGGTGGTCTCGGGTCCGTCCGGGAAGACGTGGCCCAGGTGGGCGTCGCAGCGGCTGCACACCACCTCCGTCCGGCGCATGAAGAGGCTGCGGTCGTCCCGCTCCTCCACGCTCCCGTCGCCGGCCGGCCGGTCGAAGCTGGGCCAGCCCGTCCCGGAGTCGTACTTCGACGAGGACTCGAAAAGCGGCTGCCCGCAGCAGACGCATATGTACGTCCCGTCCCTCTTCTCCGCCCAGTACTCCCCGGTGAAGGCGCGCTCCGTCCCTCCCTTGCGCGTGACCCGGTACTGCTCCGGCGTCAGCGTCTCCCGCCACTCCCGGTTGTTCTTGCGAATCCTTGTCATACCAGGTATCCCCCGTCCACAGGTATCACGACCCCGGTAATATGGCGCGCCAGCTCCGAACAGAGAAACAGGATCACCGAGACCACGTCCTGGGGATCGCCCAGGCGACCGAGCGCACTCCGCTCCCGCGCCCGGTCCATGATCTCGGCGGGCACCCGGTCGGTGAGCCGGGTGGTGCGGATGTAGCCGGGCGCCACCGCATTCACGTTCACATTCGACGCACCCAGCTCCAGTGCGGCGGAGCGCGTCAGTCCGATCAGCCCCGCCTTCGAGGAACAGTAGTTGGCCAGCCCGAATTCGCTGGACAGGCCGTGCACCGAGGAGACGTTGACGATCTTGCCGAACTCCTGGGACCGGAAGTAGGGCGCGATCGCCCGGATGCAGTAGAACGCGCCCGAGAGGTTGGTGTCGATCACCGATTCCCACTCCTCGTCCGACATGCGCCAGAGCGCGTGGTCCGCACCCACCCCGGCGTTGTTGACCAGGATGTGCAGCCCGCCCAGCCGCTCATGGGCCTCGGCGAAGAACTCCGCAGTTTGCACGGGGTCGCGCACGTCGGCAGGTCGGATCAGCACCTCCACGCCGTGCTGGTCCAACGCCTCTCCCAGCTCCGAGGCAGCTGCCCGACTCTCTTCTCCGGTGTCCAGATAGTTGACGGCGACATTCACGCCACCCGTGGCCAGGGCGATCGCGGTGGCTCGTCCGATCCCGCTGGAGCCTCCGGTGACGACGGCGCCCTGGCCCCGCAGCGACTCGAAGAGGGGAGCCGGCTCCGGGCTCGTCTCGACCGCAACCTCGCTCAGCAGCTCCTCGACCACTTCGCCCAGGCGTGCCGCCCCCCCGGCCTCACTCTTCACCGGGTCGCCCTCCTTCACGGCGTGGTGGACTTGCCGGCGTGCCTGATCGACCGGCCCTCGGCGAGGAACACCGCATCTTCGGCGAGGTTTGTCGCAAGGTCTCCGATGCGCTCCAGGTTCTGCACGACCAGGATCATGTTCACCCCCGGATTGATGTAGCGCGCCTGCTCGGACATGAATGACAAGATGACGCCGAACGCCGAACGCCGCATGTCGTCGACCAGCTGGTCCTCCGCGATGACCGTCCGGGCCGCTTCCGTGTCGCGGTTGATCAGCGCGCCGAGTGCGCGGCCCAGCATGCTCCGCACCTGCGTCCCCATCTCGCGGATCTCGAGGATGTCGGGCACCGGCGGATGCTGCGCCGCCCGCCTGGTCGCATTCGCGATGTTCACCGCGTGGTCGGCGATCCTCTCGATGTCGCTGGCCGCCCTCAGCACGGCGAGCACGAAGCGAAGATCGCCGGCCATCGGATTCTGCAGTGCCAGAAGCTCCAGCGCGCGCTCGGCGATCTCGATGTCGAGGTCGTTGATCCGGTCGTCGGCCCGGCGGACCAGCTCCGCCCTGTCCGTGTCCCGCTGCTCCAGCCCCTCCATGGCCAGACGCACCAGCTCCTCCGCGCGCCCGGCGATCTCCAGGAACAGGGTGTGGAGCTGGTCGAGCTTGCGTTCGAAGGGCTGCTTGCGGGGCGGGTACTCCATCATGGGATCCGGCCGGTCAGGTAGGACTCGGTGCGCCGGTCCGCGGGATTGGTGAAGAGCGTCTCCGTGGGACCGTATTCCACGAGTTCGCCGCGGTCCAGGAAGGCGGTCAGGTTCGACGTGCGGGCTGCGAGGCGGACATCGTTCGTGGCGATCACGATCGTGACGTGGGGCATCAGCGAGTGGATCAGGGACGCGATGCGGGCGGTCGCCGTGGGGTCCAGGGCCGCCGTCGGCTCGTCCAGCAGGAGGATCTGCGGCCGCACGGCCAGCGCGCGGGCGATGCAGAGGCGCCGGCGCTGCCCGGCGGAGAGGGAGGCGGCGGGCACATCCAGGTCCTCGTCCAGCTCGGCCCGGAGTCCGGCCGCGCTGAGGACCTCCTCGACGAGGGCGTGCAGGTCGCCCCCGAAACCGCTGGCCCGGGGCCCGAAAGCAACGTTGTCGAACACCGATCCGGGGAAGAGCGTGGCCTCCTGGAACACCATGCCGATGCGCCGCCGCACCTCCACCGGGTCGATCTCGGGGCGGTACAGCTCCGCTCCGTCGAAGCGGACGCTGCCCGTGGTGCGCGCCCCCGGAACCAGCTCGTTCATCCGGTTGAGTGCGCACAGCAGGGTGGTCTTGCCGCACCCGGAGGGGCCAATCACCGCAACGATCCGCCCCCTCGGGATGTCGAGCGAGACGCCGGAGAGCGCGGGGCGGTCGCCGAAGTGGACGGAGAGGCCGGAGAGCGCGAGGAGGGGCGGGGGGGTGGGCGGGCTCACCGGGCGGCTCCCGCGAGGCGGCGGCGCAGGGCCAGGCCCACCAGATGGAGGAGGAACAGGAGGGCGAGGAGCACCACCCCGGCCGCGGCTGCTAGGGCGGCGAAGTCCGGCTGCGAGCGGGCGCTCCATGCGAACACCTGCGTCGGCAGCGCGGTGAGGAGGTCGCCCGGAGTCGCGGGCGCGTAGGTGATGAACGACGCCGCGCCGATCACGAGAAGGGGCGCGGCGGCCCCGGCCGTGCGGGCGAGCGCGAGGGTCACGCCGGTCACGATCCCGGGAGCCGCGGCGGGGAGCACCTGGCGGCGGAGGACCTCCCAGCGCGTCGCTCCCAGCGCGTACGCGGCCGCGCGCACCCCGGGTGGGACCTGCCGGATCGCTTCCTTCGCGGTCACGAGGACGGTGGGGAGCGCGAGCATGGCCAGGGTCAGGCCGCCCGCAAGGACCGTGGAACCGAGTCCCAGGCCGCGCACGTACAGCGCCAGACCGCTTACCCCGAAGACCAGGGGCGGGACGCCCGCCAGATTCGTCACCGCGGACTCGATCGCGAGCACGGCGCGCGTTCGGGGAGCGTATTCTTCGAAGTACACCGCCGCGCCGATCCCGACCGGGCAGGCGAGCGCCGCCGTGAGCAGGGTCAGCCAGAGCGTGCCGGCAAGCGCGGGGCCGACGCCGGCCTGCGCCGCGAAGCGGGACGGGGCGCCGAGGAGGAAGCCGAAATCGACCACACCGCGCGACTGCACGAGCAGAATCACGATCAGGGTCCCCGCCGCGGCGAGGGTGAGGGCGGCCGCGAGACCGCACACCGAGCCGATCAGTCCGTGGTTGCGGAACGAATTCATCGCGGAACTCCCCTGCCGCCGTGCCGGGCCCCTGTAGCCGCGCCTGCCCGCCGCGACCGGCCTCCGGCCAGCCATCTGCCGAGCGCATGAACCGTGTACGTGATCGCGAAGAGCACCGCGGCGACCGCAAAGAAGGCGCGGTACTCGGTCGTCCCGGAGGCTGCGTCTCCCATGCTCCCCTGCGCGATGTAGGCGGTCAGCGTGCGGAGGCCCTCCAGGGGACTCCAGGTCAGGCGCGCCTGATTGCCGGCCGCCAGCGTCACGATCATCGTCTCCCCCACCGCCCTCGCTATTGCCAGCGCCAGCGCCGCCACAATGCCGCCGGACGCCGCCGGCAGGATCCCCCGTACGAGGATCCGGGCCGGGCTCGCTCCCAGGGCCAGCCCCGCGTCGGTAAGCGAAGGCGACACGGCCTGCAGCGCGCTGCGGGAAAGCAGAGCGACGGTGGGAAGGATCATCACCCCTACCACCAGGCACGCGGAGAGCCCGTTGTAGGCTCCGATCGAGGGCCAGATGTTCTTCAGTGCCGGCGTGACGAAATTGAGCGCGACGTAGCCGTAGACGACCGTGGGAACGGCCGCCAGCACAATCACTGCGGCGGTCAGGATTCGGGCGGTGCGGGGCTCCGAGTAGTACTCCAGGTATACCGCGGTGAGGAGCCCGAGGGGAAATGCCACCACCGCCGCACCGGCCGTGATCTGCGCCGTGGCGGCAAGGAGCGGCAGGATGCCGAAGCGCGGCTCCTCGGCCACCGGGGTCCAGGTGAGATCGGTGAAGAATCGGACCGGGGACACCTCGGTGAAGAAGAGCGCGGTCTCGCTCGCCAGCGTGGCGACGACGGCGGCGGCGGCCAGAGCGGCCAGTGCGGCGCACAACTGGAAGAAGCGGCCAGCCAGGCGTTCCGGGAGGGCCCGGGACGCGGTTCCGGTGCCTTCGAACGCCGGCGCCAGGGGGCCGTCCGGTGCCGCGGCGGCGACCTGTGGCGACTTCAACGGACCTCTGCCGGCCGTCATGAGGCCTCCAGCCCCGATGCAAGCACCGCCCGGCCCCGCACGTACTCCGCCGCGGGAAAGGGCACGTATCCGGTTTCGACCGCCAACATGGGGGCGGCAAACAGGTAGTGCTCAGCGAGCGCGTACACCTCTTCACGGGCGAGAGAAGCGACACCGACATAGATGAACAGGTCGCGCGCAAGCGGACTGTAGCGCCCGTCGGCCACCGCTTCGGGTGTGGGATCCACGCAGCCGAAGCCGGTGTCCACCGGGACCGTGCGGAGGCGCTCCCGGTTGCGGGCGTGGGCAGCGGAGCCGAAGTAGCCCAGCCCCCAGCGGTCGCCCGCAACCCCACGTGCAATCAGGTCGTCATCCTCGCTCAGATAGTGATCCGCGCGGCTGGCATCGGGGCGTCCGACGACCACCGAGGTGAAGAAGCGGAACGTGCCCGAATCGGGCCCGGGGCCGAAGAGCCGGATCGTCTCGGAGGGCAACGCCGGCCTGAGGTCGCGCCAAGTACGCACCTCACCCGGCGGGCCCCACAGCCGCGTGAGCTCTTCCAGCGTCAGACAGTCCACGACGGTGTTCGCCGGATGGACCACGATCACGATCCCGTCCCGGGCCACCGGAATCTCCAGGTAGGAGAAGCCCATGTCACGACAGCGCTCGGCCTCGGCGGTGGAGATTCTCCGGGACGCACCCGCGATGTCGATCTCGCCGTCGCACAGTTGCCTGAGCCCCCCCGCGGTCCCCGAAAAGCCCACCGTGACGCGGGAGCCGGGCCGGACCCCCGCGAACGATTCCGCCACCGCCTCCGAGAGCGCGTAAAGGCTGCTGGATCCGCCCACCGTCACCACCCCGCCGCCCCCGTCCGGCGCGCTGCATGCAGCCAGCGCGGCGACCACGCATGCCACCCGGCCCGCGGACCCGGCGCGAATCATGGACTTCGCGCGCAAGGACACCGTCTCCCGTGGGATATGACGCATGGTGACGCGAAGCCTGACAGCCATGTGCATGAGCCCTTTCCCCTCAGGGGAGCGCGAGTTGCCGCCCCGGCACGCGATTGAAGGATTCAGCCGCGGGAATCGTAAATGTTATGGTGGTGCCCGCACCCAGCGAACTGCGCGCGCCCGCCTCTCCACCCATGCTCGACACCAGGTGGCGCACGATTGCGAGGCCGAGCCCCGTGCCCCCCTCCTCACGCGAACGCGCGGTGTCGACCCGGTAGAACCTCTCGAAGATCCGGGGCAGCGACGAGGGCGGAATCCCCGAACCGTTGTCCTCGACCGCGACCTCGATCAGGTCCTCCGCCCGGCTGATCTCCACCGTGATCCGCCCGCCCTCGCCGGGAACGTACCGCATGGCATTCTCGAAGAGATTGCGGAAGACCTGGTAAACCGCGGCTTCGTCTCCCATCGCCTCCCCCTCTCCGTCGATCCGGAACTCGACGTCCTGCCCCGGCCGGCGTTCCTCCAGCTCTTCCCAGACCTCCCCGGCCACCTCGTGCACAAAGAGGGGTTCCCGCTCCGGGCGCCACGCTCCGGACTCGTAGCGCGACAGGTCGAGCAGATCGTCCACCAACCGCTGCAGGCGCACCGTGTTGCCCTCGATCGAACGCAGGAACTGGCTGCGCAGATCGGCAGGCAGCTCCGCGTCCATGACCGTTTCCGCCGCCGCGCGGATCACCGTCAGCGGGGTCTTCAGTTCGTGCGACGCATTGGCGACGAAATCGGTGCGCACGGCTTCCAGCCGCCGGATCTCGGTGATGTCCACGAGCAGCACCACCGCTCCCCCCGCCGTTCCCCTCTTGGTGCGAACCTCAAGCTCCCGGTCGCCGACGGTCACCTCCAGGCGGCCCTCGGCACGCACCACCGACGCCTCGAGAAAGTCGCGCAGCACCGGGTCGCGCACGAGCGACCCCACTGGCGAGAACGGCAGCACCTTGACCAGGCCCAGCAGGCCGCGCGCCGCGGGATTGATGCGCAGGATCCTGGCGTCGTTGGTGAGCGCCATGAGACCCTCTCCCACCTCGTCCATGAGCTGGGCGAGTTCGTCGCGCTCGCGCGTGACGCCGCCCAGTTGCTCCTCGAGCTCGCCCCGGACCCGGTTGGCCGCCGAGGCCACCCGCGCGATTTCGACCAAACGCGACAGCTTCACGCGCGGCCCGGCAGTCTGTCCGGCCGCGATGCGCGTCAGCAGTTCCCGGACGCCGTCCAGCTTCCCCGACACCGCGCCCGTCGCGCGGTAGAGCACGTACACGCCCGCGGCGCCAGCCACCATGACGGCGAGCAGGACACCGCGCGCCACACGGCCGGCGGCCCCCGCGATCGGGGTCGCGGGAGCCGCGAACCGGATCACCACCGGTCGGCCGCTGCGGTACAGGCGGGCCGCGCTGAAGACGTAGAGGCGGCCGTCCATCGCACTGACCCGCCGGGAGGACGCGGTGACACGCCGAAGTGCACCCACCACCTCGGGCCGTGCGGCGGGTTCCGGCGCGGCATCGGCCTGCGGCGCCCCGAAGTCCGAATCGGCGATCAGCCGCTGGTCCTCGTCGAAGACGCTCACGCGGTAGCCGGATGAACGCGCCAGAGCCACCGCGACGCTGTCCACCGATTCATCCTGGGCCGCGCGCAGGCGTTCGGCTCCCAGGGTGGTCGCCGCGATCAGGTGGCGCTCCGTTTCGGACTGCATGACCCGAGTCGCCACCGCGCGCGCGACCGCCCACGCGGCCACGGCGAGCACCAGCACGAACCCCGCACCGGCGAGTCCGGTCGCCAACCTGAGTGGAACCCTCAATGTGCCCCTACCCCGCGGACTGCAGGACCTGCTCGACGATCCTGACGACTTCGTCCTCCGAGAGGGTGTGGTCGACTTCCTTCGCCCTGTTGAAGATCCGCTCGCACAGCTCCGTGTCGTCGGGATCGTAGCCCCGGTCCGCGAGCCAGTACCTCACGTTGGAGATCCCCGACATGGGCCCGACCTCGATCACCTGGCGCCGTCCCACGAGCGACGCGGGAACGCCCGAGTAGACCCGGTCCGCGAGCCAGTCCGCGCCCTTCGCCTGCGCCTTGATGATGGCGGCGGCGTGGACACCGGTGGCCGTGCGGAATGCGTCGGCGCCGATGACGGGGTAGTTCTGCGGAAGCGGGACCTCGCACTCTCTGGCGACCAGTTCGCAGTACTCCGAGAGCAGCGACAGGTCGGCATCGTGAACGCCCGCCAGCGCCAGGTTCACGAGCAGAAGGTCCATCTCCACGTTGCCCACGCGCTCCCCGATCCCCATGGCCGTGGCGTGGATCCGGTCCGCCCCCGCCTCGATGGCCGCGAGCGCGTTGGCCAGGCCCAGCCCACGGTCGCGGTGTCCGTGCCAGTCGATCTTCACACGCACGCCCGAAGGGTCGACGATCTCCCGCTTGACGTATCGCAGGAGCGCCCTGACCCCCGAGGGGGTGGCGTGGCCCACGGTGTCCGAAAGGCAGATCCGCCGCGCGCCCCAACCGATTGCGTTGCCGTACAGCGCCTTCAGCGTCTCGGCGTCCGCCCGGGTGGTGTCCTCCGTGACGAACATGACGGGGAGGCCTTCCCTGACACAGAACGTGATCGACTCCTCGGCGGTTTGAAGCATGCGGTCGAGCGTCCAGTCCTCCGCGAACCGCCGGATCGGGGAACTGCCGATGAAGGCGCAGACCTCGACCGCAACCCCGGTCCGCTGCGCGATCCTGACCACCGGCTCGACATCCCCGACTACGGTGCGTGCGGCGCAGTTGGGCTCGAGTGCCAGCTTCGAGTCGCGGATCTCTTCGCAGAGGCGGGTGACGTCGGCCACGGCCCGGGGCCCGGCCGCGGGAAGACCCACGTCGGCGCTGTGGATGCCCAGCTCGTGCATGAGGTGCAGGAGGCGGATCTTGGCGGCAACGGGGGGGTCGGTGACCGAGGGCGATTGCAACCCGTCGCGGAGGGTCTCGTCGTTCAACTCCACATGGCGGCCCCACGCAAGCGTCTCGAATTCCGCCACATTCCAGTCGTGAATCAGGCCCCTGCCGTTCATCCTCTCTCCATTCGTCGTTCCCGGTCCCGTGGCTGCCGCAGGTACAGCCGCCGGACGCGGCTCGCCGGGCTTCGTGCCCGCGCGTCCAGCCACTTCAAGATTGCGACCCGCCCGGCCCGGGGCAAAGCACCTCCGAATGATCCATGATGTTCAGGGAGCCTGCGCAGCCCGTCACCACGGCGCCGCTGCCGATGACCGAACGCGTCAGGCGGCTCCCCTCCACCCGCGCCCCCCGCCCCACGATCGTGTCGCCCAGCTCGGAGTTCCGCACGCGCGCGCCCGCCTCGACCGTCACGTTCCCCCCGATCCGGCACCCGGTCACGCGGGCCCCCGCTTCGATCCGCGCGAGCGGCGACACCACCGACTCCGACACCTGCGCCGCCCGGTCGACCCCACCCCGACTACCGCCCACCAGGTACCGGTTGGCCTCGAGCAGCGCGTCCACCTTCCCGGCGTCGAGCCACGTCCGCACCGGCGCCGTGATGATCCGGGCCCCCGCGTCGACCATGTACTGGAAGGCGTCGGTGAGGTAGTACTCGCCCGCCAGCCCGGGTCCGCGCGACAGCGTCTCCTCGATCCCCTCGAAAAGGAGATCGTGGTCGCGGATGTAGTACAGCCCGATGTTGGCGAGCCGCGACACGGGTTCGCTCGGCTTCTCCACGATTCGGGTCATGTCCCCGTTGTCGTCGGTCACGATCACGCCGAAGCGCTGGTAGTCCTCGACCTCCTTGGCCCAGATCACCCCGGCGCGATCTGTGTCCAGCGTTCGCGTGATCGTCAGGTCCACCTCGAAGAGGGTGTCGGCGAAGAGGATGAGCAGTTCGTCGTCCGCCCAGGGACGCGCGAGCGCCACCGCCCCCGCGGTGCCGTCCTGCACCTCCTGCACGACGTAGTGGGCCCGGATGGCGGGGTAGCTGGCGGCGATGTGCGCCCGGATCGCCTCCTGCAGGTGCCCGACTATGAAGACGACTTCGGAAACTCCGGCCGCCAGCAGGTCGTCGAGGATGAAGTCGAGAACGGGCTTGCCCGCGACGCGGATCAGCGGCTTCGGCGTGAGATGCGTGTGTGGCCGCAGGCGGGTGCCTTTGCCCGCGAGCGGGATGACGGCTTTCATGTGGGCGCGCAGCTGGCCGAGGGAAATTTGAGGATTGCGTAGAGGAATGAAGATAGCGGAGCGGAGGGGGCAGAACCGCGAGCGCGGCAGTGGCGGTGTTGACCTCGGGCCTACGCTCTGGACAGCTTTCGCAGGCGTGTGGGCATCAATGCGTCGACGATCGTTCCATCGGGGGTACAGGCATGTGGCACGGATTCACCACGCGTTCCGCACATTCCAGCGCGGACTCCGACGATCCCGGGTTGGTCGGCAGGACCTACGCCATCCCCTTCATGACCGTCTGGGAGGCCATCGTGCGGCTGGCCGGAGGCGGCCTCCGGGGCTGGGCTATTGCCGACTCGGACGAAACGGCCGGCATCGTGGAGGCTCGCGTCCGGGGGTTTGTCCTGCGCTTGCCCGCCGCTGTCGAGATCGCAGTCTCCCTGGACGACAACGCACAGACGCGAGTGGACCTCGCGGCCGTGGGACGGCATCGCGGCGGCGACCTCGGCGCGAACGCCCGGCGAATCCGCCGCTTCTGCTCCGCCCTCGACCGCGCGCTGGAAGCCGAGCCGAACCAGGTTCTCAACGTGCGCATCAGAGGAGAACGCGCCGCATGAGGAACGCCCCCTGGCGCACCGCGGCAGCGGCAGTCGGCGCCATCCTCGGCGGATCGTGCGGCGGTGGCGATCCCGGGGAAGGGGCACCGGGAACGGGAGCAGGCCCGGACGCGGCCGACGGTGCGCCGGCGGTCGCGGTTATCACTCCAGGTACCACTTACCAGCGTACCATCGTCTTCGTCGAGACCTCCGGCGACTCCGCCCAGTTCTTCCCATGGGACTTCGAGAACCGTGTCGAGACCGACGGAGTGCACCGCTCGGTCCGGGGCTGGCTGGGGCGGGCCGGACAATGGCGCCTCTTCATGGAGGATGAATGGACCACGGCACCCACGCGCTCGCCCTGGCGCATCGTGCCAAGGGGTTCGGCGCGTCTGGTGGTGGGGCTCGAGGACGCCCTGGAGGAAATCTACTACCGTGAAGGAGTGCGCGACCTGTCGCTCAGGCTCGGCCGAACGGTCGTCGAGTGGAGCGGCCAACGAGGCACGACCTACCGGCTTCTCGAAGGCGCGGTCCGGCTGGCCGACGTGGAGACGGAGGGTCTGGTGCTGGATGCGTTTGCGGTGCGGACCACCGACAACGGCGGGGGCGCGGAGCTGGCGGTGCTGACCGGGGACGACCGGCTACAGCTGGTCTTCGCCAACCTCGACGGGCCGGGACGCTACCGGGCGTGGGCCCGTCAGGACACCCTCGAGCTCTTCTGGCCGGATGTGGAAGTGACCTGGGAGGAGACCCGCAGCTTCGAACGGGCGCGGCGAAATGTCCCGATGCTGTGGCACATCGAGTCGGCGGACGGGATGCTCTCGGGGGCTTTCGAGTCCGTGAGTTCGCACGTGCAGGCCCTTGAGGGCGACGGCGCCATTCTGCCGGTACTGGCGGTCTACGAAGTCGCCGGCCGGATCACCGTGGACGAAGAGGAGGTGGCGGTGAAGGGCTTCCTGCGTCACTTCCAGCGATGACCCGCGCGCGCCGGCGGCCGGCAGCATGAACGACGCGCTTCTGCGTGCCATCGTGGCGATCGTGGGCGGCGCCCTCGCGGGCGGACTCACGAACACGGTCGCGATCTGGATGCTCTTCCACCCGTACCGGCCGCCGCGGATTCTGGGCATGCGCATCGGGTTCCTGCAGGGCGCGATCCCCAAGAACCAGGCCCGGCTGGCCGCCGCGATCGGCCGCGCCGTGGGGAACCGGCTCCTTACCGAGGACGACCTCACCCGCGTCCTGGCCGAGCCCGAGTTCCGGGATGCGTTCGATAGCGGGCTTTCGCGCTTCCTCGAAGAAGTGCTCGAGGTGGAGAGGGGCTCGGTGCGGGACCTTCTGGGGCCCGATGTGATGGCCGAAACCGCCCCGGTCATCGAGGACGTGCTGGATCACACCATTGCCAGGATCGAGAAGCACCTCCACTCTGCCGAGTTCGCCGGAGCGGTGGAGGCGCGGGCGTCGGAACTGGCCGACTTCGTCGCCGACCAGCCGGTGAGCGACGTACTCGTCCCCGGGCGGGAAGCGAGTGTCGCCGCCGCGGTCACGAAATGGGCCGAGGCCGCCGTTGCGACCGACCGGTTCCACCAAGCGGTCTCCGAGTATCTGCGCGATGCGGTGGACAGGTTGCTGAGACCGGACGTCACACTCAGGGACCTGCTGCCCCCCGGAATGATCCCCACGGTGGAGCGGGCCATCGCCGGCTACGTGCCGCTCGTCATCGGGCGCCTGGGCGCGCTCCTTGAGCAGCCGGCCACGCGACTTCGCTTCGAGCGGGTGACCCGCGACCTGCTGCGGCGCTTCCTGCAGGACCTCCGCTTCCACCAGCGCGTGGTCGCGCGCCTCGTCCTCAACGAGGAGACCATCGCCAAGGTCTTGCGGACCATCCAGTCGGAGGGCGCAGAGAAGATCGCCGGCCTGTTCCACGAGCCCGACGCAGAAGAGGCCACCGCCAGGGGCATCAGCGACGCCATCGGCGATCTGCTGGACCGGCCGGTCACCGATGTGTTCGGCGAGCCGGGCGACGCCGGGGTCACCGAGACCATCGACACGCTTGCATCGTGGCTGGTGTCGCTGGCGCGCGACCCTTCCGCGGGGGACTTCCTCACTGAGAAGCTGGGAGCCGGTCTGGCCCGCGTCTCCGCGCGCACCTGGGGAGAATTGCTACACGAGGTGTCGCCGGAACGCGTGTCCACCTGGGTGGTCGCCGCAGTCAGGACCGAGGTCGCCGCGAGCTTCTACCGCGACGGTGTCCGCCGACTGGCCGCGGCCGCGCTGGAGCGCCCCATCGGGCGTCCCGCGAGACTGCTTCCCAGCGGAGCCGCGGACAGATTCCGGGAAGCGGCCAGCGAACCGCTGTGGCAGGGAATCCAGACCCAGATCCCCTCCGTCGTGACCCGCCTCGACGTCGCGCGCCGCGTCGAGGAGAAGGTGCTGGAATTCCCGGTCGAGCGCATGGAGGAAATGGTGCGGCGGGGGACGGACCGTGAACTGCGCATGATCGTTGTTCTCGGCTATGCGCTGGGGGCGTTCATCGGGACCCTGCTGGTCGTGCTGAACCAATTCTGGAGCTGACGCCGGCGCCACCGCGCGCAGCACATCCGCGAAGGGCTCCGTCAGCGCCGCCTGGTGCGCTCTCCGCGCGTCGGCGCCGCGGTGCGGAAGTATTGCCGCGAACGCCGCTGATGGGATCCGCGGGGGTCCTTCCTCAGCCAACCGAAAATCGTGAAATGGCGCTTCGCCCTCCGGCTCTGTCCCCATTCGTTCCCCAACGCCCGCTCGAGCTCCTGGAGACGCCTCTCGCTGTGTTCTCCGACTCTCCCGCCATCCTTGCCCCCGAACCACCACCCGAGGAGCGGTCCTCCACCATCCGAACGGCCCGGCATCCCCAGGTACACGCCCAGCGCCAGCGCGAGCAACCCACCGAGTATCTGCCAGAACAGCGTCATCGCACGGCCTCCATCCCGGCGCCGCACTCCGTTCTCACCCATTCGAGGTAGGCCGCCGCGCCATCCACCACCTCGTGCGCGATCAGTTCGGGTACATCGTAAGGGTGAAGCTCCGCCGCGCGCTCGAGCAGGCGGGGAAGGACCGCGCGGGTCGTCTTGAGAATCGCAACGGCTTCCTCGTCCCGATGCCCCTCGCCCTGCCAGCGATAGACGCTCACCGCGCCCGGGACGATGTTCCCGCACGCCGCCAGCCGCTCGTCAACCAGGGCACGGACCACCTCCTCGGCCACGTCCGTACCCGGCGCGGTCATCAGGACCGTCACCACCCCGGTGCCCCGGCCGCGGCTCATATCGACATCCAGCCGCCCGCGGCGCACCCGAAATCCACCGGGATTCGCTGCATGGACGGTCAAGCCACGAACATCGTCTGCTCGACCGAGTCCGCGCTGTAGAACGACTCGATGAGCTCGGCGTAGCGCTCCGTGACCACCGCCCGCTTCACCTTCTGGGTTGGGGTCAGTGCACCGTTTTCGACGGTGAAGGGGTCGGCCACAAGCCCCACCTTCTTCGGCTTCTCGAAGCGCGCCAGATCCTGCATCTCGCCGAAGAACTCCTCTTGCAGCAGGGTCTGGCACTTCGGGTCGCCCAGCAGCGCGCGCGGGTCGGATGCGTCGAGCCCGGCCCCCTCGGCCCAGCTGCCGAGCCGCTCGAGGGCGGGAACGACCAGCGCCGCGCAGAACTTGCGGCCCTCGCCCACCACGACCGCCTGGTCCACGAACGCATTCTTCTTCAGCAGGTTCTCGATCAATTGCGGGGCCACGTACTTCCCGCCCGACGTCTTGATGAGGTCCTTCTTGCGATCCGTGATCTTCAGGTACCCGTCGCTGCTCAGCTCGCCGATGTCTCCGGTGCTGAACCAGCCGTCGTCGGAGATCACCTCGCGCGTCATCTCCTCGAGGCCGTAGTACCCCTTCATCACCTGGGGGCCCCGAATGAGAATCTCGCCGTCCTCCTCGATGCGGATCTCGGTGCCGGGCACCGGCGGTCCCACGGTCCCGATACGGAATTGCTCGGGGGTGTTCACGTTGGTCACGGGAGACGTCTCGCTCAGCCCGTAGCCCTCGAGGATCATGATCCCGGCGCCCAGGAAGAAGCGGTTGATCTCGGGCGCCAGCGCGGCTCCGCCGCTCACGAAATAGCGCAGCCTTCCGCCCACCGCGGCACGGATCTTGGAGAACACCAGCTTGTCCACGATCCTGTACTGCAAGCCCACCATGAACGGAACCCTCGAGCCGCTCTCGCGACACAGCGCCACCCTCCGCCCCACCTTCACGGCCCATCCCACGATATTCGCCTTTGCCCCGCTGGCGTCGAGCACGCTCTGATAGACCTTCTCGTAGAGGCGCGGCACCGAAACCAGCACGGTCGGCCGCAGCACCTTCATGTCGGCCGCGACCGTCTCGATGCCGCCGTGGGTGATCACGCACCCGCGGGTGAAGAAGAGGAAGTCCACCATGCGCTGCAGGATGTGCGAGAGCGGCAGGAAGGACAGGCTCACGTCGTCGGGGCCGACCGGGAGCTGCTGCTCGGCCGCCCAGATGTTCGACGCCATGTTGTTGTGCGTAAGCATCACGCCCTTCGGCGTGCCCGTCGTGCCGGAGGTGTAGATCATCGTGGCCACGTCCCCGGGGCGTGCCCTGCCGGCATCCGCCTCGAAGTCGTCGCCGGCGGCATCGTCACCGCGCGCCAGAAAGGCCCGCCACGAGACCGCCCCACCCTCCAGGGCCGCCGCCTCGTCGAACACCACGATCTCGACCTCGCGGCCGAGATCCGCCGCCGCCTCACGCGCCTTCGCCAGCTGCTCGGCGTCGGAGACGAAGACCAGCGAGGCGCCGCAGTCCTTGAGGATGTAAGCGACCTGCGCTGCGGGGAGTGTGCTGTAGATCGGCACGTCGACCACTCCCGCGCAAACGCAGGACCAGTCCGCCAGCGCCCACTCGACGCGGTTCTCCGACAGGATGGCCGCGCGTTCCCCGCGTCCGACGCCCGACTTCGCGAGCGCCGCAGCCCCCCGCCGCACCGCGTCGCGCACTTGTCCGTAGGTGTACGTCCGGGCCCCTGTGCCCGTAACGTTGTACGCCGGGTTGTCCGCTAAGCGGTTTACTGTACGGAAAAACAGCTCTACCAGCGTTCCCTGCGGCACGTCGGCCTTGTTGGCATAGTAATCGATCGTGTCTGCCATGGAGCTACCCACCTTCCAGGACGATCTCCACCGGTATGTCCTGCCTCAGAGAAAACAGGACGGAACAGTATTTCTCACGGGACAGTTCAAGCGCCCGCTCGACCTTCGAGCGACTCGCCGGCGGCACACCGGTGACGTTGAACACCAGGCGCAGCCCGCTGTAGTGGCGGGGTGTCTCGTCGCGGCGCGCGCCCTGGGCGGTCACGTCGATGCCGTCGAACGGCACCCGCCCCTTCTCCAGGATCACCTTGACGTCGATGGCCATGCACGCGCCCACCCCGGTCAGCACCAGGTCCATCGGCGACGGGCCGGTGGCCGAATCGCCGTCCACCATGATCTGTGGCCCGCCGACCGGCCCGCCGTCGAACATGAGCCCCGAACCCGTCCACGCGAGCCGAATCTCCTTGTCCGTCTTCATTCCGGGTCGTCCGGAGCGTCGTCGCTCGCCTCGCCGTCGCCCCGCAGCTCCTGTAAGGTGGCCCGCGCGTGCGCGATGTGCTCCCCCGCCTCCTCCTCCGACGGCTCCCCGGCCAGAAACGCCTCGAGGTGCTCGATCGCTTCATCCTGTTCATCCTGCCGCAGCAGGATGAACGCGAGGCCGTAGTGGGCACCGGGCGCCTGCGGATAGCGGTAGAGGACGTGCCGGTAGGTCTTGGTGGCGTCCGCGTCCATGCCCATGCGCGTGTAGGTGATGGCGATCTGCTGGAGGACGATGGGGTCGCCCGGGGACTCCTTGAGCGCCAGCCGAAAGGAAGTCAGCGCCTCGTGGAACTTCCCCTCCTGGGAAAGCGCGAGCCCTTCCTCGTAGTAGTCGACACGCTCGGCTCCCGAGGTCCCCCCGAAGATCTTGTTCCAGATCGTCATGGACGAAAGTCGCTGCCCCTTGGTTGTTTCAGCGGGCCGGATCCTTGCCCGTGCACGGGTACATCCCTTGAAGGTATCGCAATCCGGAACCGGGACAAGGCTGGCAGTCCGTGGACAAATGCCGCGGGGGTTTTGTCCACGGTCTGTTCATTTGACATTGCCCATCAGGCGCTTCACGAACGGACTGACGACGAGCGCGAGCAGCCCGCCTCCCCCGACGATCATGGCCACCAACCTGAACAGCGGCGACGGGTCCAGGCCCTCCAGCCGCCCGGCCACCAGTCCGGCGATCAGGTTCCCAAGAGCCGCCGCCACAAACCAGACGCCCATCATCTGGCTGATCCGGTTCCTCGGCGCCAGCTTCGTTACCGCGGAAAGCCCGACCGGAGACAGCGCCAATTCGCCAACCGTGTGCAGGAAATACATCACGATGAGCCAGGATGCCGATACCGGCGACTCGGGCGTGGCGTTGGCCGCGCCCCAGGCAATCACGAAGAAGCCCGCCGACAGTCCCAGCAGCCCGAGAGCGAACTTCAGCGGCACCGATGGATTGGCGTTGCGGTTGGCCAGCCACACCCAGAACCAGCCGAAGATGGGTGCCATGACGATGATGAAGAAGGCGTTGACGGACTGCAGCAGCCCTGCCGCGTATTCCAAGGACCCGAAGGTCCGGTCGGTGTAGTCGCGCGCGAAGATGTTCAGCGACGAGCCCGCCTGCTCGAAGCCCGACCAGAAAAGCGCGGCCAGCACGAAGAGCCAGAAGATGACCAGCACCTTCCTGACTTCCTCCCGGGTGTGCCGCCCCCAGAAGACGACGTAGAGGAAGTACACACCGATGATGAGGAGAATCGCCGAGGCCAGGTACTGCGCGATGTCGGCCAGTGCGAGCGGGATCGTCCCGTTCGAAACGAGGAGTCCGAAGGCGACCAGAGCGACGACCACGGCGCCGAAAATCCCGTAGAACCAGTTTGCGGTCCGTACAACCTGCTCGGGCGACTTGTCGGTGCGGAGAACGCCCGCGTCCCCCAGCGGGCCATAGCCGAGACGGAACTGGATCAGCCCCAGGACCATGCCGAACCCTGCAGCCGAGAATCCCCAATGCCAGTTGTACTGCTCGCCCAGCGTGCTGCAGATGAACGGCCCGAGCATGGCCCCCACGTTGATCCCCATGTAGAAGATCGAGAACCCGGCGTCACGGCGGGCACCGCCCTCCGGGTACAGATCCGCCACCACCGAACTCACGTTCGGCTTGAGCAGCCCGGTACCGATGACGATCAGGATCAGGCCGAGGAAGAAGGTGTAGTGCGTAGGCACGGCCATGCTGAAGTGCCCCGCGGCGATGATGCAGCCGCCCACGAAGACCGCCTTGCGCTGTCCCCAAATCTGGTCCGCCACCCATCCACCCGGGAGTGCCAGCAGGTAGACCAGGCTGGTGTACAGGCCGTAGATGGCGCCCGCGGTGACCACGTCGAACCCCAGCCCCGGATTCTCGCCGATTGTCGTGCCGGTCATGAAGAGGATCAGCAGCGCGCGCATCCCGTAGTAGGAGAAACGCTCCCACATCTCGGTGAAGAAGAGCGTCGGGAGCCCCTTGGGATGGCCGGGGAAAAGGCCGGATTCGTGCTCGGTGCCCAGTTGATTCGTCATTGGCGCCTCTGGCTTGCGGGACTGGCAACCGCGTGGTCTTCGCGAACCGTGCAACCTATCGCCTGCCCGTCCCGGCGGCGAGATCAGGGAACCCCGCCCTCCATGATCGTGCGGAAGACCTGCGGGTCGATGTTTCCGCCCGAGACCACCGCCACCACGGGCCCGTCCTCGATCCCGGGCAGACCCCGCAGCGCCGCCGCCACGGCCGCCCCCGCCGCCCCCTCCCCCACCACGTGCGCCCCCCCCGCCAACACCCGGATCGCCGCGCACACCTCCCCGATCGAGACCACCACCGACCCCGCGAGGAGCGCGCTCGCGAGGGGCCACATCTCCTCCAGCACCCCCGTCGATCCAATCCCGTCCACGAACGACGCACGGTGCCGCACCTCGACCGGGCGGCCGGCGTCAAGCGCAGCCGCGAAGGGGGCCGCGGTCTCGACCTCGGCGGCGTAGACCGGCACCCCCGGCGCGACCGCTCGCAGCGCCGTCGCGATCCCGCACGAAAGCCCGCCGCCCCCGTACGGCACCACCACCGCACGCACCCCGGGCAGCTCCTCCGCGATCTCGAGCCCGACCGTGCCGTTCCCCGCGATCACCGCCGGATCGCTAACCGGGTGGATGAAGTACCCGTCCTCGTCCGGGTGGCCGTGGTCGCGCAGAACGGCCCACCATTCGTCGAAGGGGAGCGGCACCGCAGTCGCGCCCAGCCACGCGATGGCGTCCAGCTTGGTGCGGGGCGCGGTGTCCGGGACGATCACCCGGCAGGGCACGCCGAGCCGCCGGGCCGCGAGCGCCACACCCTGGGCCATGTTCCCCGCACTGCCGGTGTAGACGCCGCGCGCGAGCAACGCCGGATCGGCGAGCGCCATGGCGTTGGCCGCGCCCCGGACCTTGAACGACCCGATCGGCTGCAGGCATTCCAGCTTCACCCGGATCTCGTTGGGCGCGCCCGGAGCATCAAGGCGCAGCAGCGGAGACCGGATCGCCGCACAGGCAATCCGCGAGCGCGCGGCCCGTGTGGCTTTCAGCGTGACAGGCAACTTGTTGGGGGTCATCCGGCAACCTATGGTCAGACGCCGCATCGCTCCAGCCGCGAGAACCCCAATGAACCGCGAAGTCTCTTCAATCCTCGAATCCGACAGCCGGGCGGCACACGGACCCGGCGGCCAAGCGGCCATCGACACCTTCGGCGATCCGCCACCCTCCGAATCCCCACTCGCCCGCTTTCTCTACCCCGCCCCCGCCCGGCGGCGCACGGCGGGCGGCATCTTCAAGTGGTGGGAGAGCCGTCGGCTGGCGTACAACGTGATCGTCGGCGCAGGCGGGGCGCTCACGATGTCGATCGCAGCCGTATTCAGCCAGCTCATCGGACAGCCGATGGCGGCCGCCCAGATCCTCGCTCCAGTGGTACCGATCGCGATCATGGCGAACATCTGCTACTCGCTGGGTCCGCTGACCGAGTGGTTTCTCCAAAGGCTCTGGGGAAGGGACGTGCAACCGGTGGGGCCGCACCTGTTCCGGGCGGGTCTCATCCTCTCCGCGGGGGCCACCTTCCTCCTCCCGACGCTGTTGATGGGATTTGCGCTGGTGCTCTGGCTGGTGCGCGGGATCTTCGGCCTCGGTTAACGCGCTGGCCTCGCGGACCGGCCTCAGTCCCACCCCTCGTCCCCGACCAGGGGAACGAAACGCACCGATCCCAGGTCTTCGCGACTGAACCCGCCCATCGCAGTGCGCCGCTCCCGCACCAGCGCCTGCCTCCCCCCACCCGTCCCCAACGGCATGACCAGACGGCCGCCCGACCCCAACTGGTCCCGCAGCGAACCGGGGACGCGCGGGCCGGCGGCCGCCACCACGATCGCGTCGTAGGGAGCGTGCTCCGGCCACCCCACCGAACCGTCCCCGCAGCGAACCCGCACGCTGTCGCATCCGAGCTTGCGCAGCAGCGCCCGGGCGCCGTCCGCGAGAGGCGCGTGCCGCTCCACCGTGTAGACCGCCCCGCAGAGTCTGGCGAGCACCGCGGCCGAGTACCCCGACCCGGTCCCCACCTCCAGCACCCTGTCGCCCGGCGCCAGCTCCAGCGCTTCGGCCATCCACGCCACCATGTACGGCTGCGAGATCGTCTGTTCCATGCCGATCGGGAGCGGTCGGTCGGCGTAGGCTTGGTGGGCCCGGCTCCGCGGCGCGAACAGCTCCCGCGGCACGACGGCCATGGCATCGATGACGCGCTGGTCCGCGATCCCCCTCCCGGCGAGGTGCCGCGTCAGCATCCGCTGGCGAGCGCGCTCCAGTCCGCGGTCCAGTGCGGCGCACACGGGCCGCCTGCCTCGCCGCCCTACCGCGTACCGCCGACCGGCGGCGTCACCGACCAGAAGTCGATCCCGCCGGACTGATGCTGCAGCTCGATGCTGTCCACCAGCGCAAGCGCCTCCAGGTCGATCACGTCGAGGGAGCCGGGGACGGACCCGGCCGACTCGTTCGACACGAAGGCGTAGCGGCCGTCCGGACTGGCCACGACCCCGTGCGTCACCGGCCGCGATGTGGCGATCCGTCCCAGCTCTTCCCCCGTCTCCAGGTCGAAGACCGCGACCGCCTGCTCACCCTTCAGCGTAGCGATCAGGAGTTCGCCGCCGGGCGTCACCTCCAGGTTGTACGGCGCCATCCCGGTAGCGAATCGGCGCGTTACCTCCCACCGCTCCGTATCGACCTCGAGGATCTCCTGATTCCTGTTGCACGCCACGTACACGACGCGGTCCGCCCGCGCTCCCGCCCCGGGCTCGACCCAGGTCGGGCTGCACACGCTGGCGTCCGTGGCGGCGTGACCCCCACCGGCGTGCTCCCCATCCCCCGCTCCGGCCCCTTCCAGCGCCTCCATCCCCGGCGTTACGTCGAAGCGGGCGCTCACCTCGAAGCTCTCCAGGTCGATCTCGACCAGCCGGTCGGAGTGCATGCACGCCGAGTAGTGCCTCGACCCGGCGGCGCCCACCCGGCTGCCGTGCGGCATCAGGCAGGTCCGCACCCGCGTCACCTCGATCATCTCCGGCGTGTAGACCACCGAGACGTCCGACGGCACCATGTCGCCGTGCAGGTTGAAGTTCACCGCCAGGAGGAACTGGCCGTCCGGGGTGATTCCCATGGTGGCCGGAAAGAGCCCGAGCCGGGTGCGACCCACCAATGTGTCGGGGCCTGCGTGGAACTTCCACAGGTGTCCACGGGGCGTGCCGTGAGCGATGGTCACGTACCAGTATTGTCCGTCCGGGGAGACGCTTACCCCGTGCGCGCCGTCGTTGTCCCCCGGCATGATCCCCACCGGAATCTCCTTCTCCACCGCGAGGCCCTCGCCGGGCGTGAACACGACGCGGCTCACCAGGTCGGAGGATTCGTTGGCGACGTACAGCCGGTATGCGGGCGCCTGGGCCCGGGCCGTGGGCCCCGGGAGCAGAAGCGCGAGGAGGAGCGCGACCCCCCTCACGACACCGGCGCCTTCCGCCGCGGCTCCAGCCGCACGACCCAGAGCCCCGAATTGAGGTCGGACACGAAGATGTTGCCCTTGAAGAGCTGCGGGCCCCACGCCATCGGTGAATTGGGGACCAGCCCGTCGGGACTTCCGGTGGGCAGCCAGGCCATCTCCCGTCCCTGGCGGTAGAGGTCGCCCCGGAGTTCGCCCGAGACGTCCACGACGCGGAGCCCCGCCTGGTAGTAGGCGACGTACATCCTGTCGTCCTCGATCCAGAGGTTGTGCGCGCCCGCCTCCGGAACCTCGTAGCGCGCCACCTCACGCAGGTTCTCCGGGTCTTCCAGATCCAGGATGTGGACGAATCCGCGCGAGCCGTCACCCGGATGCCCGTTGCGGGACACGCAGTCCTCGCAGTCGAAGATCTCGTCCCCCACGAAGAGGTAGCGATGCCCGTCCGCGTTGGTGTACGGCACGGCGAAGTGGGTGTTGCCCTCCGGGTAGGCGTAGTGACTCACCTCGACCGGCACGGCCGGCACTCCGCCCCAGCGGCCGTCTCCCACATCGAGGATGTAGACGCCGTCGTTCCAGTAGGAGACGTAGGCCAGCCCGTCAACCACCCAGATGTCGTGCAGGTACTTGCCGGGCGAATCGATCCCCCAGCGACCGACCTCGACGACCCTCCCCGGGTCGCTGATGTTCAGGATGTGCACGTCGAGGGTGCCGTTGTGGATTGCGTACAGGATGTCGCCCGCGAAGAAGACGTTGTGCACGCCCCCGGTGAGGTCCCCGATGTAGGTGTCGGCGATGACCGGGTGGGCCGGGTCGGCCAGATCCAGCACGATAATCCCGTTCCTGCGGTCCCGGGCGCCCTCGCGGGTGATGACCGCCAGCGTACCCTCAGGGTTGACCTTGACGTCGTTGACCACCCGCGCGTCGACCTCGACGAAGTCGGTCAGCACGGGCGTGGCCGGGTTCGTGACGTCCCAGATGAGCATGCGCTGGCCCCCGTCGTGGGTGCCCGTATAGACATAGTCGCGCCCGTCGGCTCCGGTGAAGGCCCACAGGTCGGAGGTCGGCCGGTCCGAGACGAGACCGCGGCCCACTACGATCGCGTCGTGCTCCCCCCCTCGCTCCACGACTTCGATCAGCGCCTGGCCGGTGCGCCCGGCGGCGTCGGCCACCACGCGGTACAGCCCCGGCCGCTCCGCCACGAAGGCGCCGTCCCGGTAGACGGACGCACCGGAGTTTGTTCGCTCAGCGAACGAAGTCACCGAAAAGTCGGTGGGGACACCCTCGACTTCGGCTCCCGACGCGTCCCGCGGCACCACGGAGAACCGCACCACATCGCCGGTGCGGGCGCGGGATGAGCCGGAAACCTCGACTGCGGCCACCGGGTTCTCTTCAACCTCCAGGGAAAACGCCGCCTCGATCCCCTCCGCGCTGGCCGTGATCGTCACCTCGCCGGGAAGCAGCGCGCGCAGGAATCCGCGCGAATCGATGGTGGCGAGGTGCCCCATGTCACTCCTCCACTCCACCTCCACCGTGCGGCGTTCGCTGCCGTCGGCGGTGAGCGCCCGGGCTTGAAGCTGCACGACCGATCCCGTCAGGAAGCGCACC
>JAPOOQ010000055.1 GCA_026713345.1 Gemmatimonadota bacterium
GCCGTCCAGTGGCGGGCATAGGTGCGCAGGCCTTCGGTAAGCGCAGCGGGGCCGACGGCCTCGAGGGGGCCGAGTCCGCCGAAGGGACCGACTCCGCCGAGGGGGCCGATGGCCACGAAGGGGAGGTAGAAGACGATGCAGACGGTGGCGAAGGCGAGAAGGGTGGCCGCGCCGTATCGGCGGACGAGGGCGGGCAGCGCCGCCGCCGGGGCGAACTTGACCAGGGTGGCGGTGGCGAGGAGGGCGCCGGTGAAGAGGGCGCGGCCCCGTTCACGCCTGCCTGCCACGAGAATCAACGCCGCCAGGAGGAAGAGGCCGACGGAGTCGAAGTGGGCGCTCCACGCCGTCTCGACGATCAAGAGGGGCGACCAGAGGTACCAGATGAGCACGGGGGCGGGGTTGCGGCCCGTGCGGCGCGCGATCCGGTGGAGGAGGAGGCCGCAACTGAGATCGAAGCAGAGCCAGACGAACTTGGCGGCGATGATGGGGCCGCTGGCGAGGGCGACCGTGGCGCCGGCCCCTGCCGGGATGCCGACTGGCAGGCCCGCGCCAGCCCCCGCGGCGAACGGGCCGCCCAGGAGCGCAACGGCACCGAACAGCAACTGGCTGAGCGGCGGGTAGATGGTCGGGACCTCGGGGTGGTTGATCGCCCCGTGCCAGGGGGTGCGCAGAGCAGCGAGGGCTTCGTCGCGGGGTGGATGGGCGTAGGGATTGACGCCCTGCGTGAGGAGGTGGCCGTCCCAGAGGTAGCGGTGGATGTCGTCCGAGAGTTCGGGCGCAAGCGGGAGGAGCGCGAGCCGGGCGAGGATGGCGACGGCCCAGATGAGGGCGATGGGGGTGGTGGAGCGCGTGATCCAGCCACCTGGGCGGCCTGCCGCTGTGCGCGTCGCCGTGAGGCCCGCGGCGGCGTAGGCGAGGAACGCAGCCGCCGGGAGGAGGAGGCGGGGGAGGGGGAGGGGGATGCCGTTCAGACAGCCGAAGGCGGCGAGGGCCGCAACGGGGAAGAGGACGAGGAGGGGGAGGGGGGGGGGGGGGGGAGGTCCCCGCCGACGAGTGCGACCGCAGATCGTTCACGCGATATAGATTTCTATATATTCCCAAGGAGAAAATATACGATTCGATATATTGACCCCTTGAAAATATCGCATTCTATATCGTTCTCCAGGTGAATCGCAGTCGGCTGGTCCTCAGTATAGGCCGACGCCACAGCCGGGCCAATCAGTCAGGGCGCGTGTGACTTACCTTGGAGCATGAATCGACAAACCGCGGAGCGGACCACGACCATCGAGCAATTGCTGCACGGCACCGCCGTCCTGATCCCAGCGCTCAACGAGGAGGAGGCGCTGCCCGCCGTCCTTGCGGTGCTCCCCATGGACCGCCTTCACACCGTCGTGGTGGCCGACAACGGGTCCACCGACCACACGGCTTCCATCGCGCGCGCAGCCGGCGCGACCGTCGTGCGGGAACCCCGGCGCGGCTACGGCGCCGCCTGCCTGGCCGGAATCGCGCACCTGGCCGCTCTCCCCACCCCACCCCACGCGGTGGCGTTCCTGGACGCCGACCACCCCGAAGACGCGGCCTCGCTGCCCCTCCTGCTCGACCCCCTCGCGCGGGGCGCGGACCTCGCCCTCGGGGTGCGTGCCCACCCGGACGGCTCGCACGGCAACCTGCGCACACACGCGCGCTGGGGGAACCGGGTCGTGCTCACGGCCACCCGGCTGCTCTTCGGCCACCGCTTCCAGGACCTGCCACCCTTCCGCGCGATCCGCTTCACCGCCCTGCAGCGCCTCGCGATGGACGACCGCGACTGGGGCTGGACGCTCCAGATGCAGCTGCGGGCGGTCCGCCACGGCCTCCGCATCGTCGAGATTGACGCGCCGCACCGCGCCCGAGCGCACGGCCGCTCCAAGATATCGGGCCGCCTGGGGATGTCGCTCCGCGTCGGCGCGAAGATGTTCTACACGCTGGCGCGGGAGCGGGTGCGGGGGAGGGAGGCGATTTGAGGGAGCGGTGCAGGGATCACCCCATCCGCGGCTCCATCTCCGCAAACCCCTCATCCCGCGAGATCATCTCCGTCAACAGCGGCGACTCCCGATCCCAGACCTCCCTCTCGGTCCGAGATCTCAGCGCCGGAGCGTTGTAGACGAATCGTCGATCATAGATGGCATACAGCCGCCGGAACATCCGGTTGTAGTCGAGAACCGATCCGGGGAGAGGGTGGTCGGGATACACACCGCACTCGACCGGTCCGCCTCTCGATTTCACCAGGGTCAACCCGCAGGCCTCGTAGCGGGACGGGTGGTCCCGGAGGTCATCTCGATCGGACAGTCGTTCCAGGGCGTGATGGTAGCGCTGAATCGGCTCCGTGAGTTCCCCGCCACCCAGAATGGCGAGATCGTGCATGACGTAGCGGCCGTCCCTGAGTTGGAAGTGGGCGGTCGGAGCCGGGTCATCCGCTTCGTTCGCCCGGAGGACATGCCAGAAACCGTAGACCAATGCCGGATACGCCATGTGGAGGTTGGTGCAGTCCCCGGCAGCTTCCTCCATCCTGTTCGTGAGGTTGCGAAATGCGTTGTGAGTGCCCTTCAGCGACACGGCCAGAACCGGCCCGATTGTGGGAATCGTCACCGTCACGTCCAGTCTCTTGGTCTTCAGGCCGCCGAGAATGGTCCGCTCGCCAGATTTCGCTACCTCGGGATCATGAAGGAGAAGCAACCCGTCCCGCCTGCGCTTCACCGCGATCGGTGGCCGCGGGCGGATTCGATCAGGATGGAATCCGCCTTCGATGACCAGCCGACAGGATACGTACCAGTGCAACCTGAGAATGTGCCGACTGGTCTGGACGCTGGCATCCGGGAAGGCGAACCAGGTCAGGGCGTCCTTGAGACTGGTCAGCCTGGGAGACTCAGGCGGCACGGAAATGCCTCCACCTCCGCAACTCCCGGGTCCCGC
>JAPOOQ010000056.1 GCA_026713345.1 Gemmatimonadota bacterium
CCCGAACCCCCGCCCCCCGATGCCACTCCACGAACCCCCGACCCGGCGCGTCCTCTGCCCTCAACGGCAACCGAATCGCGTCCCCCCGCAACCCCACCAGCCGCCGCGCAGCCGGACTCCTCCCCCGCACCCTCCTGGACACCAGCACCCGATACCCACCCCCCGTCCCCTCCAGCCCCATCGCCCCAAGATCCAGCGCCTTGTGATGCACACCGCACAGCGCCAGACCATTGGCCACCACGTCCCGGCCATCGTGGGAATGCCACCGGATGTGCGCGGCCTCCAGTCCGAGCAGGCGGTCGCCGAACCGGATGTCGTACTCGCACACGGCGCAACGTTCGTCGTACGCCTCCAGCACACGCTTGCGGAACCGGGCATCCCGCGGCGTGTACTCCCTGACCCTCCTCCCTCTTCGCGGCATCGGCTCGTCCAGTCCGTGGGAGGCTGGCCCCGCCGCGAGTCGCACGGCGTCCAGGATGTCCTGATGGATGGACGGCGGAAAGTGCTCGGACAGGATCCGGCGGTCGGCGCGGAACACGAGTTCCGGGTGGCGCCACAGCAGATCGTGGACTTCCTGCCGGAATCCGCCCGTGATCCCAAGGCCCTTTGCTTCGCTGACGAGGAGGTCCGCCCCTCGTCCCGTGGACAGCTGTGATTCCTCGGGTATCTCCCACAGACGATCGTCGTTTCGCAACCTGCCGAACGGGTAGTGGACACGGGGTGGCGCACCTGGACGTCCGAATTCCTCCCAGAGTTCCTTGAAGCGCTCGTCCGCAGTCTCATAGGGGATGAGCCGGCTCCCCGGCCCCAACCCGACACGGGCGAGCGCCAGCAGCAGCATCAGCGGCTTGTGGGGTGCCCGGCCGCCATGGCTTCGGTCGATCCTGACGGCGGCCAGGCGTTCGAGGAATTGGTCGGGAGTCACGATGGCTGCGGGCTTCTCGCCGTCAGGTTCGCAAACGCGGTGCTTGGGGGAACGGGGGTAAAGCTAGCGCGCAAGGCTGATTGGAGAAACGCGGAAGAACGGTTCTCTGGCTTCACGCGGCTTGCGAAACCCACGATCGTGCTATGGCGAGAACGCGTTCGGGCCGAAGGCAGCAATGACAACCCTGCGATGGGTGATTGGCCCAATGGCGCGGTCGTTTCACCGGGACCGGAAGGGCGAGCACCAGCCCGGAAGCGGGGGGCCGGCAGGTTAGTTAGGTCGCCCAATCTTCGAAATCGACCAGAACGACCGAAACGACAGAGCGATTGGCCGTCGAATCGGACCCACGCTCCGGGAATTCTCGCGCGTCAGGGTCCTCCCACCCCATGACCACCTGGATGAGATCGTGCAGGGTGTGAGGTCCTGTCAACTCCACTTGTCAATATGTCACCCGGAGTTTACACTCACCCCCCACCCCCCCCAACAACCTCCCCAGGCGTCCGCTCCCTCGACCGGAACGGGTTGACCACCCGAACCTCCCCGAACGCATGCCCATGCTGCAGGTCTTCGGTCAGCAGGATCGAGCAGCCCAGCGATTGGGCCGCCGCGACAATCACGGCATCCCACCACGACACGGAGTGGCCGTCCTGCACATGCCAGGCGCGTTCCAGGATCCTGAGGTCGATGCCCACGGGTTGCCACACGATGAGGTCCCGAACGATTTCGCGGGCCTCCGACGGGTCGAAACCGATGCGAGCCTTGCCGGTCAGCGTCACGTAGAGTTCTTGGAGGACCTGGTAACTCAGGCGTCCGCCTCGGGAGCGGGCAAGGTGGGCGATCCACTCGTCGGCCCGAGCCTGCTTGGCCGGATCGCTACGGTCGTGACGGTAGACGAAGACGTTCGTGTCAACGAAGACGAGAGCGCTCATACAGTTCTTCCCGGGATGGCCGGCGCCCACCGGGCCAGTCGATCTTGCGCGGTTTCCTGGCCAGATACCGTTTCATGGCGAGCTCGTAGTCGTCCTCCCGGCGCCGCTTCCGTTCCAGGAGTTCGCGGATCCATCGGGAAACGCTTCGGTCGTCTTCGGCAGCCTTGACCCTCAGCCACCGGGCGACATCCTCCGGCAGGGTGATGGTGATGTTCTTCACATTCCGTGTCCTTCCCATGCACGTGGTAAGAACACGATTATCGTGAAACACGAAAACAGTGTCAATGGCGTCATCGTTTCGGGGCTCACGATGACCTATCGACCTCGCACTCGCGGATGATGCGGGGGAGCCCCCCCCCTCACCCCCCCCCCTCCCCCACCACCTCATCCACCGCCTTGGCACTGAACTCCCCGGGATCGAAATCCTCCCCGACCCACTCCTTCATGTGCTCGTGGTCCCGCGCATTCGGATCCTCCAGAACCTCGAGCATCTCGTAGTAGCCCCAGACTCCTCCGCAGTCCTCGGGCGGACACCGCCGCCGGCCGCCGGTGCAGGCGGGCAGCCGGACGGTGCGGTCGTAGGGGAGGATCTTCTGTAGCGTGATCTTGTGCTCCCACGAGTCGCCGAAATCGTACATGTAGGTCATCCAGTCCTTTTCGCGCGTCAGGAGCTGGCCGATCCGGTGTTGCCTCTCGTCGAGATGCGGGGACGTTGCCGACTGCCTCCAGTCGTTATCCCACGAACCGGGCCTGCTGTAATACCGGTCATCCTTGCGGAACATGTGGAGGTGGCGGTCCTCCCATCCCATGACCAACTGGATGAGATGGTGCAGGGTGTCGAGGTACATCGACGCCGGCACGAGGACGCGGCGCCAGATCGGTGGCTTCGTGCGCCGCAGGTCGATTCGGAGCTGGTAGGTGACTCGTGGAGGCATGATGGAGGGTGGGTCCCCTCAATCTTCCCGCACACGTGCGACGAAGTCTTCGGGTGTGTCGCAGTCGAGGATCGCGGCGGCGACCCAGGCGATTCGCTCCCGGCCAGGGCCTCCCACGAGCAACCGCTGCACTTCGTGCGCAGTTCCCTCTCCGAACTTCCGCGCGATCTGTTGAACCAGCACCGCTACTTGCCCCTGCTCAATCCCCTGCTCAATTCCCTGCTCAATGCCCTGCTCAATGCCCTCCTGCCTGATCTCATCCAGGCTGCGCTGGAACTCGGTCGTCACAGTGTTCATCGTCATAGCCTCCTCCAATTGCCGGTTGGAAAATCCCTTCGAACGTAACATCGCCTTTACCGACCGTGCCATGAACCGATCGAAGTCTCCGTCTTCGCAAGCCTCGCCCAGTTGTTGGACGACCGTGAGCGCTGCCCGCATCTGCACGGCTGTTGTCACCCCGGAAAGCCCCAGAACCACCCGTGGGAGGTCCTCAGGGTCTGTCGGCCACGCGTCGCCTGGCATCCGGCCCACCACCCGGTAGGCATCTGGACTCAGGCCGGCCCTGGAATTCCAGCAAGAGCACCAGATCCGTCGATCCATCCGTCGTACGGAGACGCCTACTCGCGAGCGCCCATTTCCCCGGCACCGAATCCGGGACTGCAACCACGACGCCGGCTTAGGGCCAGGATCGGCAGTCCCCGCTCACACCCCCATCTCCCCCAAGAACTGCGACGCCCGCTTCCCATACCCGAAGTACTCACGCGCCCGCGTCAACGTCAGCGTCTCCTGGGCCCGGGTGATCGCCACGAAACAGCTCCGCCGCTCCTCTTCCACCTCCTTGCTCTGCGGTCCCCTCTGGAGCGCCCGATACGACGGAAACACCTCCTGGGCCATCCCGATCAGGTAGACATGCTGGAATTCGAGCCCCTTGGCGCGGTGCACGGTGATGCACTGGACCGCGTTGGGCGCCGCCGATGGCGCCTTCGACGACAGGTCCAGCCGCTGCAGGTACCCATTCAGCGTCACCCCGCGGCCGTGCTCCCCGACGATCTCCCGGTGCAGGGCTTGCCAGGTCTCGACCTCTTCGGTCTCGCCGTCGCTCGCGTCGGTCAGACCGCCATCGCCCGGACCGCCACCATCCCACGACCGCCACCCGTCGTCCAGGAACGAATCCACAATCCCGGGAAAGTTCAGTCCGTCCACGAGATCGTTGCGGATCCGCTGCAGCACCGTACGGCCTTCCCCACCTGCAGCCTCTGCCGCGTCGACCCACGCTCGCAGGAAATCCCCACCGGCCAGCGCGGCCGCGGCCCCGACCGCGTGGGGCTCGATCGCCACCCCTGTCATTCGTTCCCACTGCCGGCACATCCTTCGCAGCACGACCCTGTCATGTCGCGAATTGGCCAGTCTCAACGCCTCCACCAGAACGCTGGGAACGGGTGAGTCGAATTCGGTCTTCCGTTGAGGCACGAACGCTTCAAGGCCTGCACGCTGGAGCCCTTCGGCAGCAAGCTGCACTAGCCGGTTTGTTCGGCCGAGTACGACGCAATCAGCCGGAGCCAGCTCCCGCTCCCGGATGTCCCGCCCCACGAACTCGGCTTCTTCGATCTGGCGGCCGACGACCACACGCCGGATGATGTCCGCGTACGCCGCCCGGGCCTCACGCACGGAGACGGTCTTCCGGGAAGTGACCAGCCGCCTGTTGTGGCCGATGAGCCGGTTTGCGCGGTCCACGATCGCGGGGGGACAGCGGTAGCTCTCCGGGAGTTGGACGGTCTCCAGCTCATAGTCGCGTCGCAGGTCGTCGAACCGCCTGGGACTGGCCCCGTTCCACTGGTAGATGATCTGGTCGTCATCCGCGACGACGAAGAGGTTGTGCCGGCGACCAGGTGCGATCAATCGCAGCAGATCGTACTGCGCCCGGTTCGTGTCCTGGAACTCGTCCACGCAGATGTGCGTCCACGCCAAACGCACGACCCGGGCCACCGCCGGCTTTTCCCGGAGGAGCCGGTTCGCGAAGTGGAGCAGGCTGCCGAAGTCCAGCCGGTTGGCGGCGACAAGCGCCTCGCAGTACCGGCGAAAGAGGCGTGGCAGCCACGGCGGAGTGGTGGTCAGCGACGACGACCGGCCATCCCCCCGGTACGATTCCGAGAAGAGCCGGTCGATCAGTTGCAGCAGGTTGGTGCGGTCCGGCGGCAATCCGGCGTCCCCGTCCGGCAGCTTCCGGATCACGTCGTCGAGGATTGCGATCCGGTCCTCGTTCTGCGTGAGAGGGCGAAAGTCCGGCCGGATCCCCAGGTGGCTCCCGTGTTGCCCGAGAACGTCCACCGCGAACGCGTGAAAGGTGCAGAGCAGGGCGCGGTCGGTGTGCCTGCCCAGCCGCCGGTCCACCCGGTCCCGCATCTCTGCAGCGGCCTTGTTGGTGAACGTCAAGGCGAGGGCGGAAGCGTTCCCGTTCTCTTCCAGCAGCCGGACGATCCGGAGGGTGAGGACTACCGTCTTTCCGGAACCGGGCCCCGCTAGCACGAGGAGCGGGCCGTTGCCCCGGTCGACGGCCCGCCGCTGGTTGGGGTTGAGATCGTCGAAGGTGATCATTGCCAACCGCTTCGTGCCAGCGAAACGACCTTCTCCAGGACCGAGCGGATCTCGGGGGTTACTCCTGCGTCGCCGCGAACCTCCATTTCGATGGCAACGTCGGCCGCGGCTCTCGTCTTGGCCCGGCTTGGAAGCTTGTCCGCGTATTCCTCCCAGTAGCTGGGATCGCCGGGTGCGCTCGAGATCTTCGCGAGGTTCTGTTGTGGCATGTACTTCTGGTAGACATCCGCATACCCATTGCGAAGCAGGTTCACTTCGATGTCCGGGTACGGGAACACGAACCTGTCCGCCTCCTCAGCGCCCGCCAGATTCTGCCTGAGTTTGGGTTCGTCCTTCGCCCGATTGGTGTCATCATCCCCGACGCAGTACCAGGGGATGCCAAGCGCATTCGCGATCTTGGCCAACATGCCGACGTCGGACTGCTTGAATTCTACCACCCGCACGCCCTCACGGTGAAGATTCAGGTCGAGCGCGTGTGCGGCTGCCGGGAACACCCAGCTCTCAGTCTCGCCCTCCACAAGCAGCCAGCACCGGGCGAACAGCAGTTCGCCGCGAGCCTGACGTATGTGATAGTTGAACTTCCGAGTCTCCTCCGGCGAGAGCAAGTCGCTGGGCACTCGGAATGCCTTGATACCATTGCGGGTTCGAGCCAACCGGCAGATGTCGCCCACATCGGTCTCCGCAAGCAGCTCACCACTGTGTGTCGAGATCAACTTCTGTCCCGCGAAGCCACGAACGAGTTCACCGAGCGCGCGTATCGCTGATGGATGCAGATGGGCTTCGGGCTCCTCAAGCGCGAGCACCGGGGCTCCTTCCGCCTGAGCCTTCAGAAAGGCCGAGAACAGCAGGAGCACCGCGAGACTCTGCGTTCCTTCGCCGTGCCGATCCAGTGGGATCTTGGCGCCCGTGGTCGTGCCTAGCTGTACCTGAGCCTTGGCCAGCATGTCGAACATCCGCCCCGGCACCGCTTCGATAGAAACTGCCTCTCCCGTAGCCAACGGAACCACGGACTGCACACGGCGAAGTCCGTTCTGCACCTGCTCGAAGCTGGCGTGTGACGAAACGACGAGGTCGTTGACCTCCTGGAGCTTTTCCTCAATCTCCAACTTCTTCTCCACGGACAGTTCCGAGTTCTGGAGGAATGGTCTCCAGAATGGCCCCTTGGCGTCGAAGTGACGGCCAGCGTCACGGAGGGCTGTCAGGTAGTAGTATCGGATCTCGTCTTGCAGCACGCTGAGCGCCCGGGAGCGGGCACGGCTCAGTGGGTCTCCCTTCAGGTCGAGAAACGACCACAGGTGGCTGAAGTCCCTCGAACTCCGATCGTACTCGCAGGTGACCCGCAAGCGGACGTGGTTTCGATCCTTCTCGTCTATCTGGAGAATCCCCGCTCGATTCAACCGACCCACCAGCTCGTCATCCCAGTGATCGTCGGGGCTGTCCGAGAACATCACCTCGATTTCGATCGGGTCCGCCGAAGAAGGCTCAGCCTGTCCGTCGGTCAAGTGAAAGTCCATGCCGCTGAAGACAATACGGCGCCGCGGACTGAGTTCGCGAAGGCAGAACTTCAGGGCGTCGAGCACCGAGGTCTTCCCGCTGTTGTTCTCGCCGATCAGGACTGTGATCAATCCCAAATCGAGGTCGAGGCTCCTGATCCCACGAAAGTTGCGGATCCCGACTCTGGCGATCCTCATTGGCGGTGGCTCCATAGATCCGAGGACTTGATACGGGCCACCAATCTAACGTCGCGGCCTCACTACACGGTCAACGGGCCTTTGGGTGCTAGCGAAGTAAACTTCACTTGTCATAATGTAATGTAAACACGACAGGGCCTCGTCCGCGAGTATCCGGCTGATGCTACCGCGTCCACAATTCGCTCACCGGAACCGCCAGCGCGTCTTGCCCGGCCAACGGCAGGATGTCGCGACCATTGTAGAACAGGATTCCCCCTTCGAAGTCATTCCCGCACAGCGCCGCGAGGCGCGCCATTCCCCGGCCCGCCGACCGTCCGGGTGTGCTTGTCGCCTTGACCTCCATGCCCCAGGTGCGGTTGCCCAGGGTCATCACCAGATCAACCTCCTGCCCATCCTTGTCGCGGAAATGCCAGAACCGGATGTCGGGATCGGTCCACCCGGCCAGCGCCACCAACTGATGCGCCACGAACGATTCGAGGAGATGGCCCATGCGGTCCCGCTTTGCGATCCAGTCCCCCGGGGCCAAACCGGCCAGCGTGGCAGCGAGTCCACTGTCGACCACATGCATCTTCGGTGTCCTGACCAGGCGCTTTCCTACGTTGCGATGCCAGGGCAGGAGGCGCCGCACCAGGAAGAGCCTCTCAAGCACCGCGATGTACTCCCGGACCGTCGTCCGATCAAGCCCCAGCTCTCGTGACAGGCCGGACGTGTTGAGCAGCTCGCCGTTTCGCACGGCCAGAAGATGCAGAAGGCGCGCTACGCCGTTGGCGTCGCGGACCCTTCCCAGTAGCGGCCATGTGGCGATTGGCAAAGCGGCCATGTGGCGATTGGCAAAGCGGCTATGTGGCGATCCCACCCGGCGGTCGCCACTCGGGCATCGCACGGAACATGTACCGATCGAACATGGGTACGGTGAAAGCCGTCTCTCCGTGCGAAGGGCCCCAGATCATTCCCTTTCGGATCAGACCGGTTCGAAGGGGCCCGGCCGAGGTGACCGCGATCCCCAGCCGAGCGGCCACTTCTCCCGAGCGGTGTGGGCCGGGACCAAGTTCAGCCATCGCTCTCAGGTAGTCCTGCTCTCTCGGCGTGAGGCGATCGAAGCGAACGCGGAAGAAGCTTGCGTCCAGGGCGGCCGTGGCCTTCCCGCTGGCCGAGACCACGTCCTCCCGGGTTACGGGTGACCTGGGCGCGACATTCCACGAGTGCGCCCCCCATTCCTGGAGAAAATAGGGATAGCCCTCGGTTCGTTCGGCGATCTCCAAGAGAGCGTCGTCGTCGATTTCCGCCCCGGCTTCCTCGATTGGAACTCGAATGGCGCCCCTTGTGGCATTCTCGTCAAGCGGGCCGACACCGGGGAAATCGAAGAGGCGTTCCGAATAGCTCTTGGCTTCTCCGGATAGCGCCGCGAGCTGGGGCAGGCCCGCCCCGAACAGGAGTATGGGCAGCGCCCTCTGGCTGATTCGGTGCAGCGCGACAATGAGCGCACGCAAATCCTCGTCGGTCAGGTACTGTACCTCGTCGATCAGGATGGCTGCGGGCTGGTCCGCGGCCCTTGCAGCTTCTCCAATCGCGACCAGGAGGTCCGTAAGATCGGTTTCCAGATCTCCAGAGGCAGCCAGGCCCGGCTCGGGCGTCACGCCTACTTCGAACTCCGCGTGGGACACCTTGAAGGCGCTGGCGAAGTTCCGAAGGGCACCAAGTGCCTGGTTCCCCAGGACCCGCGCCTTCTCTCGCCCGCTGATTCGATAGAGGATTCTGCGGAGCTTGGGAACGAGGAGTCGGGCAAGGCGGCGTTCCTCCGGTGCCTCGATGACGGCGGTCAGGTACCCCAGGGACTCGGCGAGCTCTCCGATCCGGGCCAGGAGGACGGTCTTGCCCACGCCTCGGAGGCCGAGAAGCATCATACTCTTGGCGTGACGCCCGGCCTGTATGCGCCGTAAGGCAATGCTCGCCGCCTCGAGCAGCTCGTCGCGACCGGCCAGGGCTGGAGGCCGCGATCCCGCGCCCGGTGCGAACGGGTTCACAACAGGATCCATCGAACCCTTCTAGAAAAAGTTAGAAGTAGTTATGGAAAATTACGCCATAACCCTATCTAACTGGCCTTAGCTCTGTCAATCCGACGGCGCGGGTCGGCCAGAGGAGCACCCTCC
This sequence comes from Gemmatimonadota bacterium, assembly GCA_026713345.1. Taxonomy (GTDB): domain Bacteria; phylum Gemmatimonadota; class Gemmatimonadetes; order Longimicrobiales; family Gaopeijiaceae; genus Bin94. The sequence goes on from JAPOOQ010000056.1 coordinate 9,226, forward strand.
GACGAAGAGGAGCAGACACAGCAAGGGAGCGGGCGAGCGGGTCATCGTTAGATTCCAGTAAATCAACACAAGCCCGCAAATTCTCGACCCCTTGACAACCGGAGACCCCAATGCGAAACCCATTCTCTCTCCTCTTCGCGGTTCCTTTCCTTCTTCTCGCGGCGGCGCCCGTTGCCGGCCAGACCAGGCTCGGTGTCACCGGCGGGATGAACCTCGCTTCGGTAGACGTCTCGACCGACGACCTGTTCGTCCCCGACTTCGAATCCGTTGCCCGGTTGGCGATCGGCGCGTCGGTCACGATGCCGATGTCGGAGAACCTTGGATTCCAGCTGGTCGGCAGCTATTCCCAAAAGGGTGGGAAGTGGGACATATCCGAGCCGGATTTGGACGCCAACATTACGCTGAATACCGACTATTTCGAAGTAGCGGGGCTCGGCATGGTGCGCCTGCCGCTGTCCGGTGACCGGATTTCGGCACACCTGCTCGCCGGGCCCGCGCTGGCCCTGGAGATATCCTGCGAAGCGATCGCCGAGGCGACCTTCGATGGGACCAATGTGATGACCACCCAGAATTGCGACGAGGAAGGCGCGCTGGAGAGATCCAAGCTCGACGTGGCGCTGGCCGCAGGCGGGGGGATC
>JAPOOQ010000057.1 GCA_026713345.1 Gemmatimonadota bacterium
CGACGATGCTGTCCGCCGAGAAGAAGATCGGAGTGAAGGTGGTGTCCGATGTGGCGGACCGAAGGCCGACGAGCAGCGCCGTGGCCTCCGCCAGCGCCAGCGGATCGTTTTCGGGCTCCGTGGAGTCGGCGCAGGCGCCCAGAGCGAGCGCGGTCGCAGACAAGGTGATTCCCAGCGCGATGATGCCCGCCCTTCCCGATGCTGCCATGCTCGCCTCCTCTGATGGTCTGTGCCGTACCGGCTCGCCAGCTCGCCCGGGTGGTGCGCCGCCCGCGTGATGCCAGCCGTATGTGACTACAGATAGTATATCATACACGCGCAAGATCCCCATTATGCACCGGACCTATCCAATTGCACCTCACCGACGACGAGAAACGGCTGCTCGAGGGCGAGTCCGGTCCCGCGCCGCAGCTCGCGATGAGGATCGTGGTGCGCATGGCCGGAATCCTGGGGGCGCGGGAGCTGGTGCCGATTACTTCGTCGCACATCGACGGGTGTCTGTACCACGGGGACGGGGGCGTCGAGTTCGCGGAGCGGCTGGTCGAGCTGGGCGGTCGGGTGGCGGTTCCGGCGACGCTCAATGTGGGTGCGCTCGACCTGCTGCACCCGGGGCGGGTGCGCGCCGGGGACCGACGCCGCGAGATGGCGCTGCGCCAGATGAGGGCCTACCAGGCGCTGGGGTGCACGCCGACGTGGACCTGCGCGCCGTACCAGGCAGGGCACCGGCCCGCGCCGGGCGAGCACGTGGCCTGGGGCGAGAGCAACGCGGTCGCGTTCGCCAACTCGGTGCTGGGGGCGCGCACGAACCGCTACGGTGACTTCATGGACATCTGCTGCGCGCTGGCCGGGCGGGCGCCGCGCACGGGTCTCCACCTGGGGGAGCGACGGCGCGCGACGGTGGTCGTGGACACGGCGGCGATCGATGCCGGGCTGAAGCGGCGGGACATCTTCTACCCCGTGCTGGGGACCTGGCTGGGGGGGGCGGGGGGGGACCGGGGGGCGGGGCTCACGGGCCTTCCCGCGTCCGTCAGCGAGGACCAGCTGAAGGCGAGGGGGGCCGCGGCGGCGTCATCGGGGGCGGTCGGGCTCTTCCACGTGGAGGGCGTCACCCCCGAGGCGCCGGACCTCGAGACCGCGTTGGGGGGTGGCGTGCCGGAAGCGGTGGTCGCGCTCACCCCGGCCACGCTCCGCGATGTCCGCGACACCCTCAGCACCGCCCCCGCCGGCCGCATCGACGCGGTCGCGGTGGGCAGCCCCCACTTCTCCCTGAGCGAGTTCGGCCAGCTCGAGGCACTCCTCCCGGACGCGCCCTTCGCGGTGCCCTTCTACGTCTGCACCGGGCGCTCCGAGTACCGGGAACTGGAGGCGGCCGCGCGGCTCCCCCGCCTCGAGGCCGCGGGCATCGAGATCGTCGTCGACACCTGCGTGGTCGTCACCCCGATCCTGCCGCCGGCCGGCGGCGTGCTCATGACCAACTCCGGCAAGTTCGCCCACTACACCCCGCCCAACACCGGCTACGGCGTGGTCTACGGCAGCCTGGAGGACTGCGTGCGTTCGGCGGTCAGCGGCCGCGTGGCACGGGACGAGGGCCTGTGGAGCTGACGGGCGATCCCGCGCGTCAATCGGCATCGGCGCCTGACGGGGGACGGACTCCCCTGGAACTGACCGGCACCGTCGTGCACGAGGGCCCGGCGAAGGACGGCGGCCCGGCGGAAGGCCGCCTCCTCGTCCTGGGCAAGCCCCTCAGCCTCTGGGGCGGCGTGGACCCCCTGACCGGCGAGATCTCCGACCCCCGCCACCCCCGTCACCGGGACGCCCTGCGCGGCCGCATCCTCGTCATGGAGCGCACGATCGGCTCCAGCTCTTCGAGCGCGATCATGCTGGAGCTGCTGCGGGGTGGTGTCGCGCCGGCCGGGATCGTGATCGCGCAGCCGGACGCGATCCTCGTGCTGGGGATCCTCGTCGCGCGGGAGCTCGGCTACCCCACCATCCCGATGCTGCGCCTCGGCAAGGCCGGGATCGCCCGCCTCGCGGAGCTGGACGGCCACCCGGCTACGCTGTCGGGCGCCGTCCTGCGCGTCCCCCCTCAGGGCACCGCGTAGCGCTCCAGGTACTGCAGCCCGAACTCGTCCATCCGCACCGCAAAGAGCGCGCTCTCGCCGAAACCCACCACGCGCCGGTTCATCGGCAGCTCGACGCTCATCACCAGCGCGCCGGTGCCGTCGAAGAGGTCGTAGCGCGGCGCCGACCCCGCCCGCTGGTGGCGCCGGACCCAGGCGCGTCCCATCCGGTCGACGGGGACCGGCTGACCGAAGAAGGCCGGCTTCACTTCGGGCCACGGGTATGCGTGCAGGGCGTCGTCGTCGTCGAGCGCTCCACCCCGCGAAGCGGTAATCCG
>JAPOOQ010000058.1 GCA_026713345.1 Gemmatimonadota bacterium
CCCGGCCCGATCCCGTGCCGGAACCGGCGGATCCCGCCAAGCCATCACCACGCACGGATTCGTTCGTCATTATGTTTATTCTAATGGAACGCTTGTCTCCGCCGTCAGCTTCGCGACCACGGCGCCCCACCGCCAGCCCCACCCCCCGCCGCCCTCCGGGTCGAGCGGTGCGCTGCCGGTTCCTCGTGGCGGCCGTACTCCTCGCCAGTGGCCCCTTGCCGGGCGCCACGTTGACTGCGCAACTGGTCGAGAGGGGCACGTTCCGCCTCTGGGTCGACGGCACGGAGGTGGGATCCGAGCAGTTCACGATTCAGAGGCAGGGAACGGGCGACGCCCAGACGACGGAGGCGAGGAGCATCGTTTCGATGCGGGACGGGCGCAGGCTCGATACGCATCTGGAGGTGGTCGGCCCGGAGCTGGCCCTCGTCCAGTACGCGGCCGTCGAAACCGGCCCGGACACGCTGTCGGTGACGCTTTCCAGGACCGGCGACCGACTGCGCACCCGGACCATCACGGACTGGGGGCTCAGGGTGCGCGGCTACCGGGCCCGGCCCGCGACCTTCGTCCTCGACGAGGGGGTGGCACACCACTATTTCGTGCTCGGAGAGTTCGCGGCCGAGGATTCGGGCGGCCGCACGCTGCATGTATTCTCGCGCGCGTCCGAGGGAATTGAGCCGATCGAGGTGGCCGTCCCCGCCCCCGAGACCATCGAACTCGGCGGCGAGCGGATCGAGGCGACGCGCATCGATTTCGGCTCGGGCGAGGGAGCGGGCACCGCGTGGTTCGACGGGAGCGGGCGTCTGGTGCGCGTCTCGCTGCCCGGCCGGGGCTTCGTCGCCGAAAGGAGTCTCTGATTCCGCCGGTTGAAGGAAGCCGGCGCCGGGCACGTAGCAGGAAACCGGACCCGCGCGAGTTGCGTAGGGATCCCCGCGATGTGCGTCGTACCTGCGTGACCGTCAACGTGGCGGGGGGGTTCGGGGTCATTGGGAATGGGACAATCACGGTGAAACACCGGTTCAGGAGGATGGTTTTGGCCAGAAAGACACAACTTCGGACCCATCGCGCTCGATGGGTCTTCACACTCTTCCTGGCCCTTGCCGCCCTTCCCGCGGCCGCGGCCGGACAGCAGAGGGTGCCCCAGTCGCTGTCGCTCGACCAGGCGCTGGAGATCGCGCTCCGCAACAACCCCACCATGCAGGCCACGCGCAACGACGTGCGGGTCGCCAACTGGAACCTGACCGCGGCCTACGGGTCGTGGCTGCCGACGGCGTCGCTTTCGTCGGGCGTCGGCTGGCAGGGGGTGGGGGAACAGCGCTTCGGGAGCATCACCGCGGAACAGCTGGGGTTCGGGGACCAGCCGTCCTTCCTGTCCAGCAACTACAGCGCCAGTGTGGGCTTTTCGCTGAACGGCCGGATGCTGATGGCGCCCGGTCAGGCCAGGCGAAACCGCGACGCCACCCGCGCGCAGGTGCGCTCCCAGGAGGCGGCGATCCGGCTCAACCTGACACGCGCCTACCTGGAAGTGCTCCGCCAGACCGAGAGCCTGCGCCTCGCCGAACAGGAACTCGAGCGGGCGCAGCTCAACCTGCGCCTGGCCCAGGGACAGCAGGAAATCGGATCGGGCAACACGATCGACGTGCACCAGGCAGAGGTGGCCGTGGGCCGGGCCGAAGTCGACCAGTTGCGGTCGCGGACGGGCGTGCAGACTTCCCGGGTCCGCCTCCTCCAGCAGATGGGAGTGGACCTTTCCGCGGAGCCGGAGCTCGTGACGGCCTTCACCGTGACCGAGCCGGACTGGACCGCGGACGGGCTCTACGCGATGGCGTTCGGGCGCAACCCGGGGCTGGAAGCGGCAAGGGCGCGCGAGAAGGCGTCCAGCTTCGGAGTCCACATGGCGCGCTCCTCCTACTTCCCCAGCGTGTCGGTGGGAGCGGGATACAGCGGCTTCACCCGGCAGGCGAGCAACACGCGTTCGCAGGAGGCGCAGGCGATCGCGGCGGGAGTGGGCGCCGTGCAGCAGTGCCGGTCCCTGAACCAGCTGCTGTCGGGCCTCCCCAACCCGCCAGCGCCCCAGGACTGCTCCCTGCTCGTCACGTCGCAGGCAACGCTGGACGCGATCCGCGAGCAGAACAGGGGGTTCCCCTTCGACTTCACCAACTCGCCCCCCTCGGCCAGTCTGTCGATCTCGATCCCCATCTTCCAGGGCCTGAGCCGACAGCAACAGGTGGAGGGCGCCCGCGCCCAGCTCTTCGACGCCCGGTTCCAGGTGCAGGAGCAGGAACTGGCCCTGCGCGCGGACATCGAGACCCGCGTCGCAGAGGTGCGAACCGCCTACGAGACCTCGCTGATCGAGGAACGCAACCAGGCGCTGGCCGACGAGCAGCTGCGACTGGCCCAGGAACGCTACCGGCTCGGTCTCCTGAACTTCATCGCGCTTAGCGAGGCCGTAACGGTCAAGGCCAGAGCCGACCGCGACCGCCTCTTCGCCATCTACATCTACCATGACGCCGTCGCCAACCTCGAAGCCGTCGTCGGCATACCCCTCAGGAATCCATAGAAACATGCGTACAGGCATTAAAGTCCTTATTGGCGTCGTACTGGTCGGCACCGTAGCGGCCGCGGCGATCCTCAACATGACCTTCTCGCGCGAGGACCGCACCGCGGTTCGGGTCGAGACGGTGGGCAACCGCGATCTGGTTGCGACCGTCACCGCCAGCGGCAACGTGCGCGCCACCCGGAAGGTCGACATCAGCTCCGACATCTCGGCGCGCGTCTCCGAGCTCCTCATCGAGGAGGGCGACGACGTGGAAGAGGGCCAGATCCTTCTGCGCCTGGATCCGACCCGCTACCAGGCCGCGCTCGACCGCAGCATGGCCAATCTCAGCCAGGCGCAGAGCCAGGTCGCGCAGTCGCGCGCCAACTTCCTGCGCGCCGAACGCCAGGCCCGGCGCATGGCCCAGATCTGGGCCAGCGACTCGCTGCTGGTGAGCCGCCAGGACGTCGAGAACGCCGAGACGGACCTGGAAATCCAGAGCTCCATGCTGGACGCGTCGACCTTCGGGGTCAGCCAGTCCGAGGCGGCGGTGGAGGAGGCGCGGGACCAGCTTTCCAAGACGGTCATCATCGCCCCGATGACCGGCAGGGTGACGCGCCTCAACGTGGAACAGGGCGAGACCGTGATCGTGGGCACGATGAACAATCCGGGCAGCCTGGTTCTCACCGTCTCCGATCTGTCGGTGATGGAGGTCGTGCTCGAGGTGGACGAAACGGACGTGCCCGAGATCATGCTGGGCGACTACGCCACGGTCGAGCTCGACGCCTTCCCGGAGATGGAATTCCCCGGCTACGTGACCCAGATCGGCAACAGCGCCATCCGCCCCCCCTCGCAGAGCGCGGGATCCGGCCAGACCCCCACCATCGACTTCGAGGTGATCGTCACGCTGGTACCGCCCGAGGTCGAGCTGCGTCCCGACCTGTCCGCCACGGCGGAGGTCGTGATCGACACGCGCAACAACCAGCTCAGCGTCCCGATCATCTCCGTCACCCTGCGCGAAGAGGACGAGGAGGTGGGCGCCCGCGGCTCCAACGGGAACGGAGCCCGTGAAAAGGCCGACCCCATCGAGGGCGTCTTCGTCATCCGCGAGGGGCGGGTCACCTTCACCCCGGTCGAGATCGGAATCGCCGGAGACGAGTACTTCGAGGTCATCTCCGGACTCGCCCTCGGTGATTCGATCGTGAGCGGGCCGTGGCAGGTCGTCCGCGAGCTGGAGGACGGAGACGCGGTCGAGCCCGACGACGACCTGGAGTCGGAAGACGGGCAGGACGGGTCGAACTAGGCGTCCCCTACCCCGATGCGGATTCTCGAAGGCGTCAGACTCGCCACGGAACAGATGCGCTCGCAGAAGCTGAAGAGCTTCTTCAGCCTGCTGGGCGTGATCGTGGGCGTGATGTTCCTCATCGTCGTGGTCAGCATCGTCGAGGGGATGGACCAGTATGTGCGGGGCACCTTCAGCGAGCGGCTGATCGGGGTGAACACCGTTACGGTGCTGAGAAATCCAGGCGACGAAATCCCCGCTTCGCCCGCACAGCGGCGAGCCTGGGCCCGGGCCCCGCGCCTGACCTTCGACGAACTGGAGCACCTGCGCGAGCGGGTCACCATCCCCGCCCTCGTCGGCGCGGAGTCGGGCACCAGGGGCGAGATCGAATCCGAGTTCGGGCGCAAGGTGGAAAACGTGGAGATCTCCGCGGCGTCGGCCCAGATCTTCGAGATCCGGAACCTCGATGTGGAACGGGGACGGCCCTTCAGCCGCCAGGAAGCCGAGCAGGGCGCGCCTGTAGTCGTCCTCGGCAAGCAGACCGCGGACGTTCTCTTCGAGGCGATCGACCCGATCGGCAAGCGCGTCCGGATCCGGGGCTTCCCCTTTCAGGTCATCGGGGTGCTCGCGGAACGGGGTTCGTTCCTCGGTTTCTCCCTCGACAACACCGCTGTCGCGCCGACCCACTCGCCGATCCAGCGCATGACCGGGTCGCCGAGCACGGTCCACCGAATCCAGTTCAAGGCCCGGACGCCTGAGATGGTGGTCCCGCTGCAGCAGCAGATCATCGAGATCATGCGGGTGCAGAGAAAGCTCAGACCCACCGAACTCAACAACTTCGCCGCCGAAACCGTGGAAGGGGTGCTGGGCTTCTGGAACCAGATCAGCCGGATCCTCTACATATCGCTGCCGGGGCTGGTGGGGACCTCGCTCGTGGTCGG
>JAPOOQ010000059.1 GCA_026713345.1 Gemmatimonadota bacterium
GCTACCTCACCCCCTCCGGCACCCTCTTCACCACGATGGACGGGACATCCATCTCATCCACCTCCCAGAATGCGACCAGGCCGTCCGGGCCGAATGCGCTCGGCATCCTCGTTTCGCCGGCGTAGGTGCCCACGTAACCGCGGTCGGCGCCGAAGACGTCGATCGGGCCATCGTTCGCCCAGGGCTCCTCGCCGCGCCTTCGGACCCAAAGGCCGCCCTCCCAGGTGGCCCGGAGCCATCGGATGATCGGCACCTCGGGGTAGAATTCTCGCTCTTCCATGATTTCGCGGAGCATCGCCGTTTGTCGCGGGAACTGGTCAAGCTCCGCCTCCACCAGGTCCGCCTGCATCCGCCCGGTGACGGCCTCGGGGACGAACGGGCGCCGCAACTCCCCGAGCGGCGCGCCGTCGGCTGCGACGAATCGAACCACGTAGGCCGACGAGTCGGAGTAGGCGAGCGATCCGTCCGGCAGGACGTCCCAGTAGAACCGCGGTTCCATGATCATGTCGGCCAGGAAAACCCTCAGTACATCCCCCCCGTCCGATTCCCCCGACGGATACGGCTCCAGCGGCGTTTCCCGCGGTGCCCGCCACGCCTGCAAGACGGCTTCAGCGGCGACGATGTTGGCACGAACGTCAATCCGCTCGATACCGCGCTCGTCGATTCCCCTTGGCTCGCCGCCCGGTTCCAGGGAGGCGGCGAAAACCCTGTTCGGGTCCGATGCTCCCTGAGCGTACAGGGACATACCGTCCGGGTGGGGTTTCATCAGGCGCCGCAGCTCGAGTGCCGCGAGCGCGCTTTGCTCCGTGTTCATCCGGGCGAAGTGATCGTGCGAGCCGTCCGCGGCGAACACCTGGATGGCCCATTGTCTCCCGTCCGCCACCGCGAAGCGCCCGTCACGCCAGACCACGAGCGCTGTTGGATCCTGGAAATCTCCGGGGCCCTCGCCTCTTTGGCCCACGGTCCTGACCAACTCGCCCGCCGGGTTGATCACGATCACCCGGAAGGCCTCCGCGTCGAGGACATAGAGGTTTCCGGAGGCGTCGAAACCCAGGTCGCCGCGTTCGGTGAATTGCGCCCAATCGGGAGCGGACAGGCCGCCCACGCGGTACACCTCCGGAAAGTCCGCCGTCAGCGGGCGATCCTGGGCGTGGACGGGGGACAGAGGCGTGGCCAGACCGGCCAGAAGGGCGACGGAGATGGTTGCGGCGTTGGGCCGCGGACCGGACTTTCGTTGTTCGCTCATGGTTGGCGAGTGCGTAGGAGGGTCGGCGTGTGGGCGGGCATGCTGCAATGGGACGCGCGTTCCGCCCGGGACGCGTAAGATAAGGTAACCGGGTGCCGACGCAGTCAGAGTAGACTAGGGGGTGATGCAGTGCGGAGATCCGAAACGCGAACGAGTCCGCCGCGCGAGCGGGTTCGAGCCGGGTCGCCCCACCGGGTGCGCTCCGTCATCCCCCCGGCGCCGACGACCATCCTGGCCCTTCTGCTCCTCGGCGCCTTCGGCTCCCCCGGCCTCCTGCCCGGCGCGAGCGATCCCGTGCGGGTCGTTGTCGAGACCGAACTGGGCGCCTTCGAACTGGAAGTCGACGTCGACCGGGCTCCCATCACCGCGACCAACTTCCTCCGCTACGTCGACGGCGGCCACTACCACAACGGCACCTTCCACCGCACCGTCCACGAGGACAACCAGCCCAACGACTCCATCCGCATCGCGGTCATCCAGGGTTCTCGCAACCGGGAGGCGGGCGCGGCGGCCTTCCCCCCGATTGCGCTGGAGCGCACCGGCGAGACCGGCCTCGCCCACCTCGACGGCACGGTCTCCATGGCGCGGGGCAGGCCAGACTCGGCCACGCACAGCTTCTTCATCTGCATCGGCGACCAGCCGTCGCTCGACTACGGCGGGATGCGCAACCGCGACGGGCAGGGGTTCGCCGCGTTCGGCCAGGTGGTTGCGGGGATGGATGTGGTGCGCGCAATCCATCGGGCGCCCTATGAGGCGCAGCGGCTGCCCCCGCCGGTCAGGATCGTGAGGGTGTACCGCAAGGACTGAGTATGAGCAGGCCCATTACTTAATACGTCCTGGATTCGGGGTTCCTTCAATTCAATCCCCCCCGCGGGTTCTACCTCACCTCCACCGGCAACCGCTTCACCACGATGGTCGGCACATCCAGCTCGTCGACCTCCCAGTACGCGACCAGGCCATCGGGACCGAAGGCCACGGGCATACTGACGGTGCCGGCTGCGAAAGTTCCGACGTATTGCCGGTCCGGGCCGAAGACATCGATCGGGCCCTCGTTGTCCCAGGGTTGCTCCCCGGGCCGCCGGATCCATAGACCGCCCTCCCAGGTTGCACCGAGTTGGCGAATGATCTGGATTTCCGGGTAGAACTCCCGATCTTCGATCCGTTCGCGCACCTCGTCGGGCAGGCCGCCGTAGTCTTCGAACAGGGATTCCCGCCTGTCGATTTCGCGTTCGATCGCGGCCGACCGCAGGCGACGGTTGACGCCTTCGGGCTCGATCGGCCTCCGCAGCACGTCGACCACCTGCCCGCCGGGCCCGACCAGCTTGACGGCATAGGCCGAAGAATCGGAATACGCGATCGTTCCGTCCGACAGAATGTCCCAGCGCAGCGGGGGCTCGAAGAAGCGTCCCTCGACCGTGCCGAACATTGCTTCCTGCATCCTGGCTTCGTCCAGGAGCTCGTTGAGAGACAGCTCCTCGGGGGGCTCCTCCGCCGCATCGTCGCGGGGCGCCCGCCACGCTTGCAACACGGGGTGGATGACGAACTCCTCGGCGGTCAGATCGATTCGACCGATGCCGAAGTCGTCAATGGAATCCCGTTGTGGTTCCCGTCCGATCAACTCTTCGAGGGCGCTGAAGGTCTGTGAGCCGCCCTGCGACGACCCCTGGGCGTAGAGTGCAATGGCCTGTGGGTCCGGCCTGATCTCCCGCAATGTGCCCTGGTCACCCGTCTGCAGGACGCGATCGAATCGGCCGCTGGGAGCGAAGATCTGAATCGTGTTGCGAAAGATGTCGCTTACCCCGAAACGACCGTCGCGCCATACCACGAGCTGGAAGGGCAGTTCGAACTCGCCCGGCCCCTCGCCCGAGCGCCCCACCGATCTGAGGTGCGCGCCCCGGGGATCGATCACGATCACCTGTGCGGCGCGGTGGTCCAGGACATGGAGGTTTCCCGAACCGTCAAAGCCCACCGGTCCCCGCCCGGAGAACTGTGCCCAGTCCGGGGCGCTGAGCCCGCCGGCGCGGTAGACCTCGGGGAAGTCGGCGGTTAGTGGGCGGTCCTGGGCAGCGGTCGGCGCGGCTGCGGTGATGCATGCGAGCACCGCGGCTTGAACGGCCAATGGCCGCGAATGCTCCTTGTGTCGGCCCATCTTCGATGTCTCCCTGTTGTCTCGGCCCGTCAGGCGAATCTCGTCGGCTGCTACCTTACCACCCTTGGCAACCGCTTCACCACGATCGTCGGCACGTCCATCTCGTCCATCTCCACGTACGCGACCAGCCCATTGGGGCCGAACGCCCTTGGCATCTCCAGCTCGCCCGCCGCGAAGGTTCCGCGGTACTCGCCGTTCGGGCCCAGGACATCGATGGGCCCCTCGTAGTCCCAGGGGTCCGCGCCACGGCGCTGAACCCAGAGCGAGCCGTCCCAGGTGGCCCGCAGCCCGCGCACCACGGGGATCTCGGGGAAGTACTCCTGGCTCTCGATTCGTTCCCGTTGCTGGGCTGTCATCTGTTCCGTCATCTGCCGCCACATGTCTTCGGACATGAACTCCGGCTTTTCATTCAGGGCCCCGAGCCCTTCCTCGTCGAGTTCTTCGAGCAGGTGCTCGCGCACCGCCGTGCGAATCCTCGCGGTCACGGTTTCCGGGGGGATTGGGCGCGTCAGCACACCCCTGGCTTGTCCATCGGCGCCCAGCAGAGTGATCTCATATGCCGTGGAATCGACGTAGGCGATGGTTCGGTCGGGCAGCAGGTCCCAGTAGACCGGAGGTGCGAAATGGGGCCTGTCGCGGTCCGGGTCGTCGGGGGGGATCCGCCGTGCGCGTGCCAGGGTCTCCGCAACCGCGGCCTCGCCGGTCAGATCAATCCGCTCCAGCTTTCCGAACTCGCCACCGACGTCAACGACGTCGCCGCCTCGGGTCTCCGTCATGGCCGCGAAAAGGGAAGCTCCGATCCCGGCTCCCTCTGCGAACACCGCCCCTCCGGACGGATCGGGTCTGAGCCGGTTGCGGACCGCTGCCATGCCGGCTTCGCCCGCGGTGGAACTCATCCTCACGAAGCGCTCGAGCTCTCCGCGCGGGCCAAAGAGTTGGTATGCGCCATGTTCGATGTCGACCACACCGAAACGCCCGTCCCGCCAGACCAGGAGGTCGGTTGGGTTCCTGAACTCCCCGGGTCCCCCTCCCTCGCGCCCGGCGGTGATCATGAAATCGCCGCCGGGGCCGATCACGACGACCTGGAATGCGCTGCGATCCAGAACGTAGAGATTGCCGGCAGCGTCGAAGCCCATCCGGGACGGGTTGGTGAACTGTGCCCAGTCGGGACCATTCAGCCCGCCGGCGCGGTAGACCTCGGGGAAGTCCGCGGTCAGCGGGCGGTCCTGGGCGATGGCAGGAGCCGGTGCGGCGGCCGCAACAGCGAGCAGGGTGCACGCGATGGTCCGGGTAATGTCCATACCTACCTCACCTCCACCGGCAGCCGCTTCACCACGATGCTGGGAACATCCAGCTCGTCGAGTTCCCAGAAGGCGACCAGGCCATCCGGGCCGAATGCCAGCGGCATCTCCGTGGTGCCTGCCGGGAAGGTGCCCAGGTACTGCCGGTCGCGGCCGAAGACATCGATCGGGCCCTGGTCGTCCCACGGCTCCTCGCCGCGCCTCTGTACCCACAGGGCGCCGTCCCAGGTGGCCCGGATGGCCCGAATCACCGGAACTTCACCGAAGAACTCGCGGTTCTCAACCCGTTCGCGACGGGACTCGTCCCAGGTCGACATGACCGCACGCAACTCGGGGTCGTCCGTCGCGGCGTTCATCTGTTCGCTGTTGCGCCGGAGCCGGCCGATCTCCCATTCGATCATCGCGGAGCGAATGTCCCCGTCGACCACCACCGGCTGGATCGCACGCCGGATCACTTCCCGCACCGTTCCGTCCGGCCTCCTCAACCAGATCAGGTAGGCCGAGGAATCCGAGTACGCGATCGTTCTGTCCGGCAGGAGGTCCCAGTGGAACTGCGGATCGAAGAACATCGGTGCGCTGGTCGCTTCAACAAGGTTCGCGTTGTTCCTCAGGTCGTCCGCGGTGATCCTGTCGACCGGCAGCCTGCGGGGGGCTCGCCACCCCTGCATGATCGGCGTCGCGGCCACCAGGTCGCCACTGAGATCGATGAGTTCGACGCCGCGTTCGTCGACCCCCACGCGCGGCTCCGGCTCCGCACCCGCCAGTTGGTCGACCGCCCCGATGATGTCGCCCATGGCGTCCATCGCGCCCTGTGCGAAGATGCCGCTGCCGGTCGGGTCCGGCCTCATGACCCGGCCGACTTGGGCGAACACGCTCAGCGGGCTTCCCGGCCGCGCGCTCCAGCGGACCATGCGCTGGAACCAGCCGTCGGCGCCGAACAGGTGCATGGCGTTGTGCCCGGCGTCCAGCACGGCGAAGCGCCCGTCGCGCCATACCACCAGCCCGGAAGGGAGGTCGAACTCACCCGGCCCCTCGCCCGCGCGCCCGACAACGGAGATTGCCTGGCCGTCCGGGCCGATCGCCACGACCTGAGGGGCGGCCGTGTCAAGAACGTACAGGTTCCCCGAGCCGTCGAAGCCCACCGGACCCGGGCGGCTGAAGAGCGCCCAGTCCGGGGCGCCGACCCCGCCCGCGCGGTACACCTCGGCGAAATCGGCGGCCAGCGGGCGATCCTGGGCTTGGGCGGGCGGGGCTGCGGCTGCGAAGGCGAGCACGGCGACCCCGGCCGCGACCCGCGGCAGGGCCGGGAACCATCCTGCAACCACGCCTGCCTTGAAGATCCCGACCTGCCTGAACATCGCGATGCCTCGCTCTCTCAATCGCCTGCATTGATGTATGCCTCCTCCGCCCTGCTATTTCAAGCTATCGTACAGCCTTCGCACCACGATGATCGGAACATCCAGCGCATCACAGCCCAGTCTTGGACCCGCAGGTCGCCTTCCCGGGTTGCCCGGGCCCCTGGGACCACCCCTACGCATCCCGGCACGCCCCGGATTCACCCGCGCTTTCGCGCAGCGGCACGCTCTCTATACCTTTGTCCCTCTGTACAGTTCCCGGTTTTCGTCCTGTGGAGGAGTAGTCCATAGTGTCATCCGCGGCGCATTTTGGCTTCGAGCGCGACATCGTCGAGATGGAGAGCCAGATCGTACGACTGCGTGAGATGGCGGCGCAGCGCGGCCTCGACGTCAGCGACGAGGTGCGCGTGCTGACCGCCAAGCTCGAGGATCTGCGCGAGGAGACGTACCGCAACCTGGACCCGATGGAGCAGGTCCAGGTAGCCCGCCATCCACGCCGGCCCTATACGCTCGACTATGTGGAAACCGTCTTCACCGACTGGTTCGAACTGAAGGGAGACCGGTGCTACCGCAACGACGAGGCGATCGTCGGCGGTTGGGGGCGGATCGGCGAGCGTTCGGTGATGGTGATCGGGCACCAGAAGGGCCGCGACATGAAGGAGAACCTGCGGCGAAACTTCGGGATGCCGCATCCGGAGGGGTATCGCAAGGCGCTCCGGCTGATGAAGATGGCCGAGAAATTCGGCCGGGCCGTCGTGACCCTCATCGACACGCCGGGCGCCTACCCGGGTTTCGGCGCCGAGGAGCGGGGTCAGGCGGAGGCGATCGCGACCAACTTGCGCGAGATGGCCCGCCTGCGCGTCCCGACCGTGTCCGTTGTGATCGGCGAGGGCGGTTCCGGCGGAGCGCTGGCGCTGGGCGTCACCGACCGCATCCTCCTCCTGGAGCACTCGATCTACTCGGTGATTTCTCCGGAGGGATGCGCGGCGATCCTGTGGCGGTCGGCCGAAAAGCGCGCCGAAGCCGCCCGGGCGCTGCGGCTCACCTCGTCGGACCTGCTCAAACTGGGCGTGGCCGACGAGGTCATTCCGGAGCCCCCTGGCGGTGCGCACGCCGATCCGCCCGCCACGATGGCGAACGTCGGCGAAGTGCTCGCACGCAACCTCAGCGAGCTCGATGCCAAGGAGACCGACCTTCTGGTGCGGGAGCGCTGGGCCAGGTACGAGGCGCTCGGCACCTGGATCGAGCCCGCGGAAGGATAACGATGTCCGGCTTCGCTGAGGTGAGCTTCAAGGGTACCCGCCGGGGCTACTTCCGGTTCGAGGCCATCGATCTGGCACCGGGTGATCACGTCATTGTGCAGGCGGACCGGGGCGAGGATCTGGGTGAGGTCACCGCGCTCGGCAACATCGCCGAACGAAAGTGCTCGTCGTCGGGGGGGTGCGCGACGCCCACGCCGACGCAGCGGGTTCTCCGCCGGGCCGGGGCCGAGGAGGTTCGCCGCGCGGAGCACAAGGAGGAGGACGAGCGGCGGGCGCGCCGCGAGACGCGCAGGCACGTCGCGCGCCACGGCCTCAAGATGAAGGTCACCGAGACGGAGTGGCAGTTCGATCGCAAGAAGCTGATCGTGTATTTCACCGCCGAGAAACGGGTCGACTTCCGCGCGCTGGTACGCGACCTCGCGCGGGCCTTCCGCACCCGTATCGAACTCAGGCAGATCGGCGTCAGGGACGAGGCCGCGCTGCTGGGCGGGGTGGGGCGGTGCGGGCGGGAACTGTGCTGCTCCACCTGGCTCCCCGAACTGAAGCCGGTAAGCCTGCAGCTCGCCAAGGACCAGAGCCTGTCGCTCAACCCCGCGCAGATATCGGGGTGCTGCGGGCGCCTCATGTGCTGCCTCATGTACGAGCACACCAGCTACGTCGAGGCCCGGCGCCGGTTCCCGCGTGAAGGCCGTGTGATGAAAACCGGCCAGGGGCACGAGAGGGTGGTTGGTGTGAACATCTTCAGCGACTCGATCACGCTCCGGAACGACGAGGGTGCGCACCGCGTCGTCAGCGTCGATGAACTCAAGCGGGAAGTGGCCGCCCGCCGGAGGAACTGAGGACCCGACCATTGCCGGATTCGATCCTGCCGCCGCAGCCGCCGAAGCCTCCCAAGCCCCCGCCAAGACCGGGACCGCCGCGCCCGCCTCCGCCTCCGCGACCGGTGCCGGGCGGGGTCTTCGCGGTCCGTTTCCCGGTAACGTCCACGGGCTGCCTCGCGGCCTGCCGTGTGGCTGCTCTTCTCGTCTCGGCCGCTGTTCTGTCCTGCGCGGATTCCGGTACGGCGGGCGATGCAATGGCGGATGGGGCCACCGAGTCGGCGGGTGCGGCCGCAGGGAGCGGCGTGGATGGCGCCCAATCCGGCCCCGATGTCGCGCAGGCGTACCGCCGCGCCCACGATGGCGAAGAGGAGGCCGGGTCGCGCAGTCTTGGCCGCCACATGGAGATGCAGTCCGAGAAGCTGAACGAAATCGACATATGGCTTTTCTTTGACGGGCCGGCGCACCAGAGCGGCCGTCCGCAGCTCACCTTCGGCGTGCGCGGCTCGATGGGGATGGAGGTCACGGTCTACGGGGCGACGCGGAACCTCCATTCCGGGCACTATGGCAACTGGACGCCGGACACCGGCAGCATCCTCGCGCACCTGCTCGCATCGATGAAAAGCGAGGATGGGGACGTACTTGTTAAAGGGTGGTACGATACCGCGGCACTGCTCACCATGCCGCCGGGGGTGTCGTGAGCGGAAACGACGTCCACGTCGAATTCGACGGGGTCAGCAAGAGCTACGACGGGCGCACCCTGGTGGTGAAGGACCTCGACCTGCGCGTGCGCACCGGGGAGTTCGTCACCCTGCTCGGGCCCTCCGGCTCCGGCAAGACCACGATCCTGATGATGCTGGCGGGGTTCCAGACGCCGACCGACGGCGAGATCCGCATCGGCGACCGGCCGATCCAGAACCTGCCGCCGCGCAAGCGAGGGATCGGGATGGTCTTCCAGAACTACGCGCTCTTTCCGCACATGACCGTGGGGGCCAATCTGGCGTTCCCGCTGGAGGTGCGGGGGATGGGGGCGGAGGAACGTCGGGAGCGGGTGGGGAGGGCGCTGGAACTGGTACGCCTGGGCGAACTCTCGGACCGGCGCCCCGGGCAGCTCTCCGGGGGGCAGCAGCAGCGGGTTGCGATCGCGCGCGCGCTCGTCTTCGAACCATCGCTGGTGCTGATGGAGGAGCCGCTGGGGGCGCTCGACCGCAGCCTGCGAGAGGAGATGCAGTACGAGATCCGCCGGATTCACCGCACGCTGGGGGTGACGGTCGTCTACGTCACGCACGACCAGCAGGAGGCGATGGTGATGTCGGACCGGATCGCGGTGCTGCGGGATGGCGTGGTCGAACAGATCGCGCCTCCGGAAGGGCTCTACGAGGAGCCGGAGCGGGCGTTTGTGGCGAGCTTCATCGGCGAGAACAACCGATTGCACGGCCGGGTCCTGCGAATGGTCGATCGGGACGTGTGCGAGGTCGAGACGGGCGGCGAGAAGTTGCGCGCGCTGAAGGTTGTGCGTTGCGAAGTGGGGGACGACGTCACTCTGTCGATCCGGCCCGAACGCGTCGCGATCAACCCCGAGCCGGGGCGCTACCGCAACGAACTGGGCGCGAAGGTCGAGGACCTCACCTTCCTCGGCGACCATCTGCGTGTGCGCCTGAGCGCGTGCGCCCGCGGCGACTTCATCGTGAAGATCCCGAACGTGCTCGGACACGGGGGTCTGCTGGAGGGGGACGAGGTGCGGATCGGGTGGACGGCCAGCGACTGCCGCGCACTTAACCATGAAGGAGGAGAAGAATGAGGGTATTCGGGTCCCATCGAGTGAGGTTCACCGGAGCGGTGGCGGCGGTGCTGGCAGTGGCCGCGTGCGGATCCGGAGCCGACGCACCGCAGTCGATCACCACGGTGTCCTGGGGTGGCTCCTACGGGCGGGCGGTCAACGAGGGCGCGAACATTCCGTTCACGGAAGCGACCGGTATCCGCGTTGAGGTCGAGGATTACAACGGCGGCCTCGCGCAGATCCGGGCGCAGGTGGAAAGAGGCGACATCTACTGGGACGTGGTCGACCTGGAGATCGCCGACGCGGTGCGCGGGTGCGACGAGGGGCTGCTGGAGCGGATCGACATCACCTCGTTGCCGCCGGGGGCGGACGGAACACCCGCCGAAGAGGATTTTGTCGACGACGGCCGAACCGAGTGCGGGGTGGGGAATCTGTACTGGTCCACCGTGTATGCGTACAACGCAGACAACATCCCCGGGGAAAAGCCGGCTACGATGGCCGACTTCTTCGACCTGGAGAAGTTTCCCGGCCGCCGGGGGATGCGGCGCGTCCCGAAGGTGAACCTGGAGTTCGCGCTCATCGCCGATGGCGTCCCGCTCGACCAGGTCTACGCCACCCTGGACACTCCCGAGGGGCTCGACCGCGCCTTCGCCAGGCTGGAGACGATCAAGGACGAGGTGATCTGGTGGGAGGCGGGCGCTCAGCCGCCGCAGATGCTCGCCGACGGGGAAGTGACGATGACCACCGCCTACAACGGCCGCATCTTCAACGCGCAGATTCTCGAGAATCAGCCGTTCGTGATCGTCTGGGACGGGCAGCTGCTCGATGTGGGCCAGGTGGGGATCGTCGCGGACACGCCGAGGCTTGCAGCGGCGCTGCAGTACGTGGCGTTCTCGACCAGCGCCGAATCGATGGCGCGGATCGGACGCCGGATTTCGTACTCGCCCATGCGCAAATCGGGGATGCCGCTGGTGACCACGCACGTCGTGGCGGGGGTGGAGATGGAGCCGCACATGCCGGCCAGTCCCGCCAATGCGGCAAACGCGCTGCGCTACGACTGGGCGTGGTGGGTCGACCGCGGGGACGAACTCAACGAGCGCTTCAGCGCCTGGCTGGCCCGCTGAGAGCGGTGGCCGGAAAGGACCGCGTGCCGAAAGGCGGCGGTACGGACGGCGAGCCCGGCCGGACGGGTCGGCTTCGCGGTGCGATGCCCGTCGGGCGCGACCGGCTACGTGCGCTGGCGCTGGTCGCGCCGCTTCTGATCTTCGTTGGCGTGACCTTCATCGCGCCGCTCGTGACGATGCTGGTCCGCAGCGTCCACGATCCCGTGGTTGCCGATGCGCTGCCCGAGACGCTGGCGCTGCTGGAGGAGTGGGAGGGGGAGGGGCTCCCGGCAGAGGCCGTGTACGAGACGGCCTCCCGCGAGCTGAGCCGTGCGAACGAGGAGCGGACGATCGGCCAGGTTGCGGGCCGTGTGAACCGCGTGCAGGGGGGTCTGCGCAGCGTCTTCACGGGCACGGCCCGGGAGCTGCGGGATGCGGCGCCCGACCCGGCGGCGGAGACAGGGGGTACCTGGCGGGGCACGATGACCGCCCTCGACTCGGCCTGGGCCGATCCCGCCACCTGGCACGCGCTCCGCACCACCGGCGAGCGCTTCACGTCGCGTCACTACCTGAACGCGGTGGACATGGAGCGCGTCGCGGACGGCACGATCGCCAGGCAGCCCGAGGAACGGCGCATCTATCTGCGCCTCTTCTGGCGCACCCTTCTGGTCAGCAGCACGATCACCCTCCTGTGCCTGCTCCTCGGCTACCCGATCGCGCATCTGATCGCCCGCGCCCCGCCCCGCCGCGCGGGCCTGCTGCTCGTCCTGGTGCTGGTCCCCTTCTGGACCTCGCTGCTGGTGCGCACCACGTCGTGGATCGTGCTGCTGCAGACCCAGGGCGTGATCAACGACCTCCTCGTCGCCATCGGGCTCGTCAGCGACGACGGCCGCCTGGCGATGGTCTACAACATGACCGGTACGATCATCGCAATGACGCATGTGCTGCTCCCGTTCATGGTCCTGCCGCTGTATTCGGTCATGCGGGGCATTCCGCCCCAGCACATGAGCGCGGCGGCCTCCCTCGGCGCCACGCCGCTGCAGGCCTTCCTGCGCGTGTACTGGCCGCAGTCGCTGCCCGGGGTCGGGGCCGGGGCGCTCCTCGTCTTCATCCTGTCGATCGGGTTCTACATCACCCCGGCGCTCGTCGGCGGGAGCGACGGACAGCTGATCTCCAACATGATCGCCTACCACATGCAGACGTCGCTGAACTGGGGACTGGCCGGCGCCCTCGGCGGCATCCTGCTGGTGGGTGTGCTCGCGCTGTACATGGTGTACGACCGGCTCGTGGGGGTCGAGCGGATGGGACTGAGCTGAGATGGGCCGCGTCGCCTACCTCGCCTTCTGCGCGGCCGTGTTCGTGTTCCTGGTCGCGCCGATTCTGGTGATCGTGCCGCTCAGCTTCAACGCCGAGCCGTACTTCACCTTCACGGAGGGGATGCTGCGGTTCGACCCGAACGCGTTTTCGCTGAGGTGGTACCGGGAGATCATCGAGAACGAGGCGTGGACGGGGAGCCTGGTGAACAGCCTTGTGATCGGGGTCAGCGCGACAGCGATCGCCACCGTGCTTGGCACCCTGGCCGCGCTGGGCCTCGCGAGCCCGGGCGCCCCCGCGCGGCGCGTCATCATGGGGATCCTGATTTCGCCGATGGTGACGCCGGTGATCATCTCGGCGGCGGGGATGTTCTTCTTCTACTCGAACCTGGGGCTCGGCCAGACGCACCTCGGGATCATCCTGGCGCACGCCACCCTCGGCGTCCCCTTCGTGGTCGTCACGGTCACGGCCACGCTCGCCGCCTTCGACCGCAATCTCACACGCGCGGCCGCCAGCCTGGGCGCGGGACCGTGGACCACCTTCCGGCGCGTCCAACTCCCCCTGATCGCACCCGGCGTGATCTCGGGAGCGCTCTTCGCCTTCGCCGTCTCCTTTGACGAGGTCGTGGTGGTGCTCTTCATGGGCGGCGTCGAGCAGCGCACCATCCCGCGCCAGATGTGGTCGGGGATCCGCGAGCAGATCAGTCCCGCGATCCTGGCCGTGGCCACCTTCCTGATCGTATTCGCGGTGTTGCTGCTGGTCGTGGTGGCGTGGCTGCGGAGGCGGGCGCCAGGCTGATTGCGGCGGCCGGAGCAGGCTGCCGGGCGGAATTGCCCGATCGCGCCCGGTCGCCGGAAGCCGGTGATTGCCCGTCAGCCCCGGGGCTACCCGCCACGGGCGTGCCGTCCACCTCGATCCAGTCGAAGAGCGCGGTCCGCTCGTTCGCGCCGTCCAGGGGCACGACCCACAGCTCCATACCGGTCAGGATCCCCAGTTCGGCAGGAGCGCCCTGCTGGCCGAGATCCTCGAAGTAGAGTGTGTCGCTGCCCACGGCGACACTGATGCGCAGTTCCCGCAACGCGACGCTGACCTCGGTGAATTGCCCCGTGCTGTCGGCAATCGCGTCAGAATCCGCAAAGAACACCGGCTGCCAGCCCGGCGCACCCTGGGGCCGAATCAGGAAGCGGAGATTGGTGTCCCGACCCTCGATCGGCACGCCCGACCCGATCTCGACCGCGACCGTCGGAATCTCCGTCGTGGCATTGCGAAAAACCGCCCGCACAACCGCGTCTTCGTGACCCCGTCCCAGGCGGATATCGGCCTGCCAGTTCGTCAACCTGCGGCCCGGCGTGCGGACGGCGCGTCCCGGCATCCCGGCTGTGGTATTCGTAAGCTGCAGCACGCCATCCGAGACCTGAGCACCGGCTTCTGCAATCTGCCACCCGTTGAGCTCGTCGGAATCGAAGTCGTCGCGGAAGCCCGGTGGCCCGGCCGTAGACTGCAACTGGACCTCCTGCGTCGCGGAGAGACCGCTCGGGTCCGCAGCGGTCACGATCACGCTCGTCACCCCCGACGACACAGCCAAGAACCTCACCACGCTCCCGGCGACCTCAACCGCCGCGACATCGGCGTCGCTTGAAACCGCGGTGTAGGTCAGGCGATCCCGATCGGGGTCCCTGAAGTACCAGACCACGTCCAGTTCGACCGGACTCTCCTCGTCGACGCTCACCGACGGAATGCTCCCGACCGCTTCCGGCGCACGGTTGGGGAGCCGGACCGATACGTTCGTGCTCTGGGCCGCGGTGAGGCCGCCGGGGTCGGTCGCCGTTACGGTCACCGAAGGGTCGCCCTCCGCTATGCCGGAGATCGTGAGATCGCTGCCGGATATGGTGGCCGTGGCCTGGCCCGCGTGGCTGGATTCGGTGGTGTAGGTCAGCCGGTCCCCATCGGGATCATTGAAGAAATCGGCGATGTCGAACGTACTTGATTCCCCGGGTTGTAGCGTCTGACCGGGGATGGTCCCCTGTCGCTCCGGGGCACGGTTCGGTTCCGTCGGGCCGGAGCAGGCCGCGGCACAGGTGATCACGAGTATTGCGGTGGCATCAGCTCTCCAGCGTGCGCGCGGAGTACCAAATCGGGGGCCGTTGCCGGGGATGGTCGTCATTTCCTTGCAGTTGTCAATCATTGGTCAATTCCCTATCACCCTGACGACACGCCCGTCCCGGTCCACCACAATGACCGGGCCTCTGATCAAGTCATCTCCGAGGGGGACCAACTCGACGCCCGCACGATCTGCCGCCGCGGCGCCGCTCAGGGTGTAGGGGTCGGCCAGGTCGACCTTCACGTTGTAGCCCAGGTCCGCCAGCGACTGGATGGTGATTGCGCTCAGCGGATCGGTGGTGCCGATCGAGGCGAACGGCGTCATCAACTCGGTCACGAACACGGATTGCCGCCAGTGCGAATCTCCCGAGCCCGGGCCCGCCTGGTTCTCCACGGGCACCTTGGCTCCTTCATAGTCCCTCCCGCCGGCCGCGTCGAAGGCGGCGATCGCCAGCGGGCCCGCGAAGTGCGTGTCGGCTCCCGGCGGGCCTCCGAGCGACGGTTCGCGGAGGAGGCCGAAGTCGGTCCAAATGATCCCGATCCCCAGCACGTGACCCATTTCGTGCATAATCAACTCCTCCAGATCGTCGGCGTGGCCGCCATCGAGGAGCCACTGCAGATCGGCCAGATCGAACTGGATGATGCCCATGAAGGGCAGCATCGATCCCTCGCGGACGCCGCACGGGGCAGCACCCGCGAGGATTCCCCTCGGACCGTCGATCACCGGTGTGGCGATCACCATGACGAGGTCGTCGATGGTAGCGACCTGCTGGTCGGACACCACCCCGGAACATCCAAGTTGGCCGATCTGGCCGGTCGGGATGTCGGGAAGCTCGTTGTCGCCCAGGATCGTCATCCACCATTCGGCGGCGTTCTCGAAGGCGGCCTGGAGCTCCGGGCCGATCGAATCGACCAGGATCACGTCGATGTCGAAGGTGCCGGGAACGAAACCGCGGACCAGGACGCTGAACGACAGGCTGGTCCCGAGGCCGCCCGGGTCGGTGGCCGTGACGGTGACCGTTGTGCTGCCGGTCTGATCGGGCTCGATCACGGTCCCGGAGGCGCCGCGTGTGACCGATGCGACCTCGGGGTTCGAGACCTCGAAGGCGTAGTCCAGTTCGTCGCCGTCGAGGTCCCTGAAGTACAGGGACGGGTCGAGAGTCTGGGCGTCTCCTCCCATTCGCATCCGGTAGGACGGGATCTCGCGTACCGCGTAGGGCGGGTGGTTGGCCAGCTCGCCGAAGAGGACCACCGGGTCGCCTGCATCCAGGGTGATGCCATCGAAGCCCAGCGGGACTCTCGGCGTCGGTCCCGCGCTGATCTGGGTTCCGGCCGCGCCGGGTGCGGGTGTCACGGTCACCGAATCGGTGAACGCCCGTCCGGCCTTGAGTAGCAGCTCGGGCGCGTCGAGCAGGCCGCCATACGCGGTCAGGGGCAGCTTGAGGTTGAAGGGGGCACCAAGCGGCAGCCGGCCGGCGACCGTTCCCGGGCCGGGAGCGAGGGCATTGTCGTCGTCCGCCCGTTCAAGGATGACGTTCAGCGGAAACGGTGCTCCCGGGTTTTCCGTGAGGTCGAGGGCCCTGAGCCTTGCGGGGCCGACAAAGAAGCCGGTGGGCAGCGCCTCGATCCGGTTTTTCGGCGCTGCCAGCAGCTCGAGCGAATCGAGGCCTGCGAGCAGGTTGGCAGGGAGTTCGGCGATCCGGTTGTCGTTAAGGAAGAGCCGCTTCAGGCCGGCGAGTTCGGCGATGCCTGGCGGAACGGCAGCCAACTGCATTTCCGCGAGTGCCAGGAGTTCGAGCTCGGGCAGGCCGGAGATGGCACCGGGGGGCAGCTCGCTGATCGGGTTCCCGCTCAGGAAGAGTCGCTGCAGGGCAGGAAGGCCGGTGAACACGCCCTCGGGCAGCTCGCTGATCAGGTTCCGGTCCAGGCCCAGGGTCAGCAGACTGTCGAGTCCTGTGAAGACACCCGGAGCCACGTCACCGATTTCGTTGTCGGCCAGGATGAGTTCCGTCAGAGACGAGAGTTTGGTGAAGGCGGCCACCGGAACGGAGTTGATGTTGTTCGATTGGAGATGGAGTTGCTGCAGTCCTTCCGAAAGCCATCCGGAAGGCACCTCCACCAGCTGGTTGGTTGCCAGCTGCAGGGACTGGAGTCCGGGCGGCCCTTGAGGCGGCAGCGCATTCAACCGGTTCTCGTTCGCGGAGAATTCGCGCAGTTGTTCGAGCTCGCCGATTCCATCCGGGATTTCCGTCAGGCGGTTCTTGTCCACGAATAGTGCCACCAGTCCGCCAAGATCCGAGAACATGTCCTGAGGCAGTTCGGGAATGAGGTTATCCGTGAGCAACAGGGCTTGCAGCGATTCCAGACCCGAAAACAGTCCTTCCGGCAACTCGGTGATCCGGTTCTGGAAGAGCGCCATTTCCCGGAGATTGGTCAGCCCCGTGAACACGTCCGCAGGCAGCGTTTCCAGGCCAGTCTGCAGGATTGCGAGCGCACCAAGGTTGTCCAGATTCCGGAAGTCCCCGGACTTGAGGGTGGTCAGGGCACTTGTGCTGGCGCGCGGCTGCGGATCGGGATCGGTGGTCGATTCTGCCGGGTCCGTTGCGCACCTTTCGGACCAGGTCCGGATCGCCCCCGACGAAAACGGGGAGTCGGTGTCGCAGAATCCCGGGGACAGATTCATTCCCGGACGCCACGCCTCCGATCCGGGGAACGTGGAGACTACCAGGAACCGGATGTCTGCGAGATCCTCGTCCTGCACGGCTACGCAGTTCGGGGCGAACAGGGCCGCCGCGATCGCCTGCTGCACCTCGAGGGTGCGGTCGCACACCCCTTCCGCGATCGTGCCCGTGCCCCGGCGCCTTGCCCCGACCCTGTAGCCAGCGCCGGCGGCGGGAGCGTCCAGCGCGATCGTGAAGAATTCCCGGGTCGGCTCGATGTCCTCGTCGTCGTTGAACACGACCTCGATCGCGGCTTCGGTGGCACCAGCCGCAATCTCGACCGAGCCCGAGGTGCCTCCGGCGAAGTCTTCCGCGTCGGCGTCGTGCGTCCCGGCGTCGTCGTCCACGCCGAGGGTGTAGGTGACCGTGATCGGGAGAGCGGGTGGGGCGGAGAGGACCAGCGGGAGGACAGCCCTGTCGTTCTCCGGGCCGACCGTCTCCGGAGCCGAGAGTTCGACGACCGGTGATGTCGGAACAGCCACCTCAAAGTCCTGCTGACCCGACTGGCCACCCGGGTCCATCGCGGTGACCACAACCCGGATGGTGCCCGCGGACACGGCCGAGACGGTGACGATGCTGCCCGATACCGAAACTGCTGCAACCCCCGGATTGGACGACACGGCGCCGAAGGTCAGCGTTCCACCCTCGGGGTCCGTGAAATTGGTGGACACATCGACCTCGGTCGACCCGCCCTCGTGAAGGAGCACGTCCGGAATCTCCCCCACGGCCTGCGGGGCCTCGTCATCGGGCCCCTGGTCGCAAGCGAGGATCAGGACACAGGCGAGGACGACGCCGAAGATGAGGGTGGATGGACGCCCGTGGGGACGAGCCGGGAAAGACCGGAACAACTGCCTGGGCATGGGCCCTCCAATGCGGGTGGTGGGGCGGTGCAGCGAGCCGACGCCCCCGTCAGTTGTTTTTCGCGCCCTCCGCGATCCACTGCCGGATTACAGCGATCTCCTCTTCCGGCACCTTGTCGCCCTCGCCCTCCGGGGGCATGTCGCCTTCGGTGATCATCTCCAGCAGCCAGCTGTCCACGGGGTCCCCGGCGGTGACGACCGGGCCGAACTCCGAGCCCATCATCAGCCTCTCATAGTTGATGACGATCAGGCTGACCTCCGCCACCACCTCGCCTTCCTCGTTCTCGGCGCCGTGGCACCGGGCGCAGCGCTTCTGGAAGATCGGCAGCACGTCCTCCTTGTAGCTGACC
>JAPOOQ010000060.1 GCA_026713345.1 Gemmatimonadota bacterium
CATCCCCCCGACCGGCCCGTGCTGGCGGCCACGGCGAATGGCGGGGGGCGATGGGCCTGCCGATTGCGCCCGCCTACCACACGGAACGCAAAGAACTCGTGACGCTCACGAACCGGGGGCGCCAGCATGGGCCGATCGGCGGGATGGGGCAGCGCCCGAATGCCCAGGGCTACGACCTGAACCGCGATCACATGAAGCTCGAATCGCCCGAAGCCCGGTCGGTGGCGCGGCTGTTCAGCGACTACGATCCGCACGTGGCCGTCGACCTGCACACGACCAACGGCACACAGCACGCCTACCACCTCACCTACTCGCCCCCCCTCCACCCCAACACCCCCGCCGCAATCGACGCCTTCCTGCGCGACGGGCTCCTTCCCCACGTCACCAACGAGGTCCGGGACAAGCACGGCTGGGAGTACTACTACTACGGCAACGCTTCCGGGCGCGGCGGCGGCGAGCGCGGCTGGTACACCTTCGACCACCGCCCCCGGGTCAACAACAACTACATCGGTCTGCGCAACCGGATCGCGATCCTGAGCGAGGCCTATTCCTACGCGTCGTTCGAGGAGCGCGTGCTCGCGACGCTGTACTTCGTCGAGGAGATCCTGGACTACGTGCACGAGCATGGGGACGAGGTCCGGCGGATCGTCGCCGAGGCCGATGCCGCGTCGGTGGTGGGCGAGTCGCTTGCGCTGCGTGCTGCGCCGGAGCGCTCGGCCGAGCCGGTCGACATCCTGATGGGCGCGACGGTCGCGGAGGCACATCCGCTAACCGGGCGCCCGCTGCTCCTGCGCGCCGATACCCAGTACGTAGAGACCATGTACGAGTACGGGACGTTCGCGCCGACGCTCACCGAGCGGGTGCCCGAGGCCTATGTGTTCACCAGAGACGTGGGGGATGTCCTGACCCGGCTCGCGGCACACGGTGTTGTGATCGAGCCGCTCGACGGGACGACGCCCATGTCTTTCGAGGCATTCTACATCGATTCGGTGCAGACGGCCGCGCGGCCGTTCCAGGGGCGCAACGAGCGGACGTTCTTCGGACGCTGGGCGCCGGCGCGAGTCACCTTGTACGCGACAGGAAACATGCTGGTGCGCACCGACCAGCCGTTGGGGCGCCTTCTCTTCAGCCTGCTGGAGCCGCAGTCGGACGACGGGTTTGCGAACTGGGGGCTTCTGGCGGACGACGTGGAGCCTGACGGGACAACGTGGCTGTATCCGATCTTGAGGGTGCCGGGGGGATGAGGACTGGCGCCCACGATCTGCCGTAAGCTCGCCGCTTGCCGCGAACGAACATGTCGGTGCTTGATCTGACGGTTGAGCAGGAGGGGGATTCGATCTACGGCGCCGGCCTGATCTCCGGGGTCATCCTGACCGACGAGGAGACCGTCTGGTACGGCAACGACTCGGACGGCTTCATGTACCTGGGAAGAGTGAACCGCGAGACCGTGGAGGACTAAAGCCCCACCTGCCTCCGCGCCCGTTTGCGCGGCATGAGGTGTCTCGGAGGGCTGACCGCTGGCGGACTGCTAGTTCGCCGACAGCACCTCCACCGTGTACACCTTCCGACCGTCCGAGTTGTGGTCCTCGGGACTGTTGCCCATATCGGTGCTGTACCGAAGCTCCACCAAAGCGGTCCCGGGATCGGGAAAGACCACGATCGCCGTGCGCCAAAAGCTCCTGAGTGGCTGCGTGCAGCCACCGAAAGAGGGGACCATCAGCGAATCGTAGGGGGTCACGATCGCCGACGGCCCCGCGACCCGAACTTCCGTATGGCCACCCTCATGGCAGCCGCCGCCTGCTGTTCGGAACGTGATCTCCAGAGGGACATTGGCGGTTACGGTGTCAGCTACCTGCACCGTGTCGTGGAAAAAGGGACCGTCGAAGTCCACATGGCCCACGACGACATGCGTCCGGTCGGGAAAGAGTGGATTGTCGCAGGCGAGGGGCGCTATGGCGCCCACCGAGGCCAGCAGACATGCGAGGCGCCGGCCGAGCGGACGCAGGCGTTTCGGGTGGGCCCGGCGGGCAGGGACGGGCGGGAGGAAGGAAATGCGAGTCATCGGGATCGCTCCTGTCAAAGGTGCTGCAAGATATCGAAAACAAGTAGCGAATAGCCATTACATTTTCTTATCTTCTTCGTAAGGAACGAATTTTTCGTTACGGGGTGACGCGCTGCGGTGGGGCGGCGTCAGTTGTCGTCACGCCGCAGGACCAGCTCCCGCTGCGCCCGGTCCCGCTTCGGCACCTCATGGCACCCGCGGCACCGCGCCTCGTAGCTCTCCGCGCCTCCCACCTGAATCGTGGGGCCTTCGGCGGGCGCGGGCTTCCCGTCGATGAGGCGCTGGTTCTTCGTCGCGGGGTCGCCGCACACGACGCAGATCGCGCTCAGCTTGTCGATTCGCTCGGCGCGCGCCAGGAGGAGGCCCATGGGACCGAAGGGCTCGCCGCGGAAGTCCATGTCGGTGCCGGCCACAATGACGCGCACCCCGGCGTCGGCCAAAGCATCGACAACCTCGCAGATGCCGTCGTCCAGGAACTGGGCCTCGTCGATGGCGACCACCTGTGTGTCCGGGCGAACCTTTTCGGCGACCTGCACGGAGTTGGAGACGGGTTCGGCATCGATCTGCCGACCATCGTGGGACGAGATGCGGAACGCGCCGCCGTAGCGGTCATCGAGGTGGGACTTGAAGAGCTGAATACGCCGACGGGCGATGAGAGCTCGCCGTACCCGCCGGATCAGCTCCTCGGACTTTCCGCTGAACATGACGCCGGCGACAACCTCGATCCACCCGTGTCTTGCGCTGTGCAACATGGCCTTCCCGTGTTCTGCATGACCTCCGACCGGCCCGCCGGCCGGAAAGGTAAGCAAAACCCACGCCAGTGGCCTCTGACCGGTCGGCTTGCCGGGGCAGAAGGGAAGGCCGAGCTTCAGAGCCCATTGCAGAAAGCATAGTGGAGGTCGATATGCCGTATGTGGATAATGTTCCCGGTATCACAACAATCGTGTTCACAGTCGACATTGTCGCGCTGTTCATCCTCTTGGCGGGAATCGTATGGTCCGTGGTGCGGCCCGACCGCCGGATCTGGCCTCCGCCGGGACGCCGCTCCTGGCAATACGCCCTGACCTGGATCTGCTGCTTCGCGGCCTTGGCGCTCGGCGTGGCCCTGATGCTTCTTGATTGGAATTCCTGGCTCTTCGCGAGCGACCTCCGGCTCCTTCTCGGCATCCCACTGGCTCTGCTGGGGGGACTGTTGGCGGTCTGGGGGCTCGTCACGATCGGCTGGAGGAACTCGTCAGGCGTGAGCGATGGCTTCGTTGCCTCC
>JAPOOQ010000061.1 GCA_026713345.1 Gemmatimonadota bacterium
ACGACGGAAAACACCGAGCCGTCCGTGCCGGCGGCAATCACCCGGCGGGATATCGGAACCTCGCCAGGCATCCACCCGCGGCCGGGGCGGCGCCATGCGTGCCGGCGCAACTCGTTCCCGAGCGTGTCGACAACCGTCAACTGGTAGCCATTGCCGATCCACAGCTGGCCGGGCGCTCGCCACGTGATTCGATTGGTGCTCAAGTACCTGAACTCTCCCGGTCCTTCGCCTTCGCGAGCCATGGTCCTCAGGTAGGCGCCGTCCCCGCCGAAGACCCGGACCTCCTCCGAGGCGACATCCAGAACGTAGATGCGCCCGGTCGGGTCCACCGCAATGTCTTGAATGTCCCCGAACCCCTCCGGTCCGTCGCCCATGACGTTGCCCAGTTTGAGTTCCTCGACCAGGCGCCACGCCCCGGCGTCTCCGCCGCGCCGCAGGAATTCGGTCGTCACCACGGGACGCCCTGCAACCGAGTCGACCACGACCTCCTGTGGAGGGGGACCATGGGCCCGATCTGCGGCGTGGATGGGCGGAGGCGCCAGCGCGAACAGAGTTGCCATTCCGAGGGTTCGGGCGGCTTTATCCACGGACGGCTAGCAGCGTCCCCGTTCCCGCCGCGCCTTGAGCAGTTCCTCCTCGTAGGGCGCCCCCGTCCCGGACGAGCCCAGGAAGATCTTGCTCCCGTCGGTGAAGGTCACGTCACGCCCGTTCGCGCGCTTCAGGGAGTGGTCCTTGGCCTGGTAGCCGTCCACGATGATCTCGGTCCCGGGCTTGAGACAGTCACGGCGCAACCCTCTGCGCAGCAACACGTTGGGTGTCCCACCCTCCACGGCCCATACTTCCTGGGTCCCGTCTTCCTTCTCGACCTCGATGTGAATCCAGGTATGCGGGTTCACCCACTCCAGCTTCACGATCTTGCCCTGCAGCTTGATGGGCGCGTTACGGTCGAACTCCGCTCCAAAGGCATGGTGGGCCACCACGGGCACCGCCACCGCCGCCAGCAGAACCGCCGCGCCAGTCAGAAGAATCCATTTCTTTCGCATCGTTCCCTTACCTCCGCTCTTGCCGTTCCTGCCGTTCCTGCGCCCGGGCGCCCCGCAACACGTTCTCGAGCGCGTAGTTGCCCTCGTGGCAGGCGTATTCGTAGACCAGTCCGTCGAGCCGCGTGAAGGGTACCTCGCCCCTCCAGGGCCCGCTCCACATGACCGGATCCTCGACGGTGAATTCGTAGTGAATGGTGTGCTCGTCAGCGCGCGTGAACCGCTCGGTGACCTTGAATTCCTCCGACGGCGCCACGCCCTGCAGGGTCTGGTTGGGGTGCAGGTTGGTGGTCTCGACGACCAGCGTGTCGCCTTCCCAGCGGCCCCAGGAGTCACCCATCCAAGGCCGGATGTGCGCGGGCAGCCGCTTCGGCTCGCCGAGCCGGATGATCCTCACGTCGTGCACCATCTCGGTCATGATCATGACGTGGTCCGGCGTCTGCACGATCGTGTAGTTGTTGTTGTAGAAGTAGTTGGGAAGCATCGGCGGCCCCGCGTTCGAGCCGAACGACATGATGCAGCGCTCCGCCAGCGGCCGGTTCTCCGGGTTGTCGTACTGGCCGAACTGGCTGCCGAAGCGCCGCCGCTCCGCACGTAGCTCCCGGCCCTGCTCGCTCAGAGGCGGCAGCCGGCCGTTCTCGGGATCGACGACGAGCGAGGTCCGCGGCTCGCCGTTGAAGATGGCCACCAGGTCCCCCGAGTCGATGTAGAAGGAGTTGTACCCGCCCGTCCCGCCCGACGCCGCGTCGCGGCGCGCGTCACCGCTGAAGATGCCACCCACGGGCGGCGCTTCCCGGTCGGGGTCGCTGTCCCTGGCTCCCGCCGCGCGAATGTTCCGCACGAACCCCTCGATCCGGGCCACCGACTCCCAGGTGTGCGTCGGACCCTGCCCATCGGGCCGCTGGATCGGGGTGACGGTCGCGTTGGACCAGTTCCCCTGCAGATCGGGGTGTCCGGCGGGGGTGCGGGGGACGACCCATTCGACCGCCGCGGCCTCGCGCTCCTGGGCGGTCGCCGGCGTCGCGAGACCGGTCGCGAGCCCTGTCGCGGCTACGGCCACGAGCGGCAGCACCAGAGCGGATCCGGGGCCAGCCAGCCGGCCGGTAGCCCTATCTGCGGATCGGATTCTTGCGCAGGTGTCCATACATCAGCTCCTCGACGAATTCCACGCACTGGAACTGCCCCAGGCGCGCATTCGGATCGATGTTGCGGTACAGCGGCATGCGGATCTTCCAGGGGCGCGAGTACGTCTCCGGATCGTTCAGCTCCGCTTCATACATGATATGGTCCGGACCGATCATGGTGTACCGCTCGGTGACCTTCAGGCCGGTACTGTGGTGGTTTCCCGCCCGGTCGAGCCAGGCCTGGCCGTTGAAGCCGTTCACCTCCACGACGAAGGTGTCGTCCTCCCAGCGGCCGACCGACTGGCCCATCCAGGAGTCGACCTGGGGCGGCCCGGGATCCTCCAGGTAGACCTCGCGCATGGCGCCCGCGTATTCGTACGCCATGAAGACCTTCGTCTCGCTCTGGAAGATCTGGAAGGGGAAGGGCATGTAGGTGGCCCGGGGCACCCCCGGCTGGAAACACTTGATCTCCGGGTCGCGCTCGAGCCAGTTCTCGCGGTTTTCGTCGCGCAGCGCCAGGGCTTCGGGCAGGTAGGGAATCACGCCGCCCTCGACCACGCCATAGCCGGATGGGACGGATCCGACCGCACCCAGGGCCAGCACCTCGTTCGCAGGCACCGGGATCACGGGCCCCGGCTGCATGGCCAGCGCCGCGCGGGCGGCGTGTGGCTCGATGTCCCAGTGGGCGTTGCCGAGCGTCTGCCACAGGCCGTTCAGGTCGGGCCTGCCGGAGGCGAGTCTGGGAATGGAGCCGCTCGCGGCGGGATCCTGGGCGTAGGCGGAAACCGGGAGCACCGCGGCGAGCGCCAAAAGGACCAGGGGATTCGAGAATCTCATCATGCTTCTGAATGTGCGGACCGTTCCCTGGTCATGCCAGTATCCCCGGTCACCTCACACCGAAAGCGAGCAGCAGGTTGCCCGGCATCTGGCCGAAGGTCGCGTAGCCGCTGTTCGTGAACAACATGCCGCCGGCGATCACCGGCCCGGGACCGTCGATGGCTCCGCCCCTTCCGGGGACGCCTCCCACCGTTTCGACGGGTTGGGTGGTGTCGAATTCCCAGATCACCTGCCCGTCAATGGTTGAATGGGCGCGGATCACCCCGTCCAGACCGCCGGCGAAAACGACGCCGTCGATCGCGGTGGCTCCGGCCGAGTTGGAAGAAATGCAGGCCCTTCTGCCCCCGCAGGTGTCCGCCGGCGGCGGCGCGCTCCACACCACCTCACCGGTCATGAGGTCCAGCGCATAGAGGCCCGGCGAGCGTTCGCGCTCCGGATTCACGTCCACGATCACGGCCTGCCGGTCCGCGTTCGGCGCGT
The DNA here is from genome assembly GCA_026713345.1 of Gemmatimonadota bacterium. Taxonomy (GTDB): domain Bacteria; phylum Gemmatimonadota; class Gemmatimonadetes; order Longimicrobiales; family Gaopeijiaceae; genus Bin94. Next base: position 3,482 of record JAPOOQ010000061.1, read on the forward strand.
AGGCGTAGCGGCCATCGGTGGCCATTCCCCAGTGGATCCCCCCGAGCATGCTGCCCTTGCCCACCCCGGTCGACCAGAGCAGCGCCCCGTCGTTGTCGGGGTCGAGCGCCCACACCGTCCCCGACTTCTGCCCGGCGACGAGAATCTCCTTCCCGTCGGGGCGGGTCACCAGCATCGGCGCCATCCCGAAGTCGAGGTCCGGTCCCGGAGGATCGGGACAGTTTTCGCGGAAGGACGCCTGCGTGCACGCCATATTGAAGGCGTCCCCGGTCGTGGCCTGGAACGACCACGCCAACTCGCCGGTCTCGAGGTCCAGCGCCAGGATCGCGTCGCTGGACTCCGTCACCGGGTGGGTCAGGTTCTCACCGGTCCCGGCGTAGAGCAGCCCGCGGGCGGGATCGATGGTGGGACTGGACCAGACGGCGGCTCCCGACGGCCCCCAGTTCATCGTTCCGATCCCGTTCTCCCCCGTCTCCTCCGCATACCCGGGGATCACCCGGTGATACCAGAGCACCTCCCCCGTCGCCGCGTCGAGCGCCGCAACCGCCCCGGAGGAAGTGCAGCACTCGTAGCGGGGATCCCCCGCCATCGCGACCTCGAGCGAGGACACCGGCACAAAGAGACGGCCATCGTGGAGAGCCGGGCTGCCCGTGCCGTACGCCACGGCGTGCCACCCCACGCGTTCCTTCCAGAGCAGCGACCCGGACTCCAGGTCGATGGCGTAGGCGCTGGTGCGGGCGTCCACGAACCAAGCCGTCGAACGTCCCCCCGGGCCCTCCCCGACAACGATCGCGCCGCGGACCATCGCGTCGGCCTCGAAGCTCCAGCGGACGCAGCCGGTCTCCAGGTCGAGGGCCAGGATTTCGCCGAAGGGCCCGGCGACCAGAGCCGCGTCCCCGGCCACCGCGGGTGAGGTGCGCATGTTCGTCCCGCCCGGAAACGCGAAGGCCCAGCGCAGTTCCAGGTTCGGGACGTCCGCGGCCTCGAGTCCGGCTCGCTCGGGCGACTGGTAGCCGGTACCCGCGAGGTTGCCCGCGAACCCCGTCCAGGAGACGGCCGCCGGATTCATCCCGGTCCAGGCACGATCCGCGCAGAAGGCGGACTCGGGAAGGGTCTGCTCCTCGTAGCTGCGGCGGGTCAGGTACTCGGCCAGCCGGATGCGCTGCCCGGGCGTGAGGGTCGCGCCCTCGGCCCGCATCACCCCGTCCTCGAGCGAGGCCACGATCGCGCGAGGCGTCAACTGCGCGAGCAGCCGGGTCCCCGGAGCGCGCTCGGTGCCCGCGGGCGTATGGCAGGTCGCGCACTCCGTCTCGAAGAGTTCCTGCGGCTCCTGGGCCTGTGCGGCGGTGCAGACGGCCAGGGAGGCGAGGGTGGCGAATACAGCCGTAGCAGGGAGATGGCGGTAAGTCATCAGATACGATAAGCCCCCGGAGGCTCTGGACGCTACACAGAACCTCCGGGGGCTTCTGAAACCGGCCGCAACCCGGCGCGATGGCCGCTTACGGCGCGAACGTTGGATCGTGTTTCGGCTTAGCTGCCGAAGCGGCGACCGCTTGCCCTTGCCGGGTTGGGCTGGGTACTTGGACTAGACAAGTGATCACCTCCTTTTTCATGGGTTTGACTTCGGGCGGGACTGTGCATCCAGCGCGAGTCGGCACCACCACTCATGGCGGCACCGCGTTTGGCCACCATGGCCATTTGGAATGTATACTCACAGGTGGTGGTGAATCAACCTCGGCAGCGTGGGGGTGTCGATGACGGATGTCAAGTCGGCTGCAATTGCCGCCCTGGCGGCGTGCGTGGTCGTGGCCGCTTGTGCCGGTGAGCCCCAATTGGAGGCGGATCTCGTGCTTACGGGTGGCCCCGTCATCACCCTCGACGCGGAGAGCCGGGTGGCCGAAGCCGTCGCGGTGCGGGGCGCGCGCGTGGTCGCCGTGGGGACGGCGGCGGAGATCGAGGCGATGGTGGGTCCCGGAACCGAGCGCGTCGACCTCGCGGGCCGCGCGGTCACCCCC
>JAPOOQ010000062.1 GCA_026713345.1 Gemmatimonadota bacterium
CCCTGTGCGCCATGTTAGTGAACGACCGTTCACAATGCAAGGCGGGCTCATGTAGCGGGTACGTAGCCGCAACCGCTCGCCGGGGCGAACGCCCCTAGCTCCGCCGTCCTCCGAGACGCTTCGCCCCCGGGCGGGACGACCTTCCCGCGAGCCACGGACCACCGCCGCGGGGCGCGGGTCGACATTGCTTTGACCTTGTTTTAATATTACGATGATATCTTTACAGACTTAACATGATTGTCACAGTCGGCAACACCAAGGGCGGTGTGGGAAAAACCACGGTCGCGCTGAATCTTGCGATCGCCCGAGCGATGGCAGGTCGGGACACTTGGTTCGTTGATGGCGACCGACAGGGCACAGCCCAGACGGCTATCGCGCTACGTGCGGAGGCGAAACAGCTGCCCACAATTGCCTGTGCCGCCTACCCGGACGGATCGACTCTCCGGAGCCAAGTGCAACACCAAGCCGGAAAATTCCAGGACATCATCATCGATGCAGGGGGGCGCGACTCGACTGCATTGCGCGCAGCACTGATCCTCTCTGACGTTCTCCTGGTGCCGTTACATCCGCGGAGCTACGACGTCTGGGCGCTGGACGACATGGCCGTACTCGTCGAGGAGGCCCGCGCCGTCCGCGACGGCTTGCGAGTACAGGCCGTCCTGAACTGTGCCGATCCAGGCAACAGGTCAAGAGACAACATCGAGGCAGCAGCAGCCGTGGGTGAGTTGGAGCGATTCGAGTATCTGCCGACGCCCCTGCGCCGCCGAAAGGCGTTCGCGAACGCGGCTGGAGCCGGCCTGTCAATACTCGAGCTCAAGCCTCCGGACAAGAAGGCCATCACCGAGCTGGATGCACTCATAAAGATGGTATTTTAATATTACAATACACTCTAAAAAGCATCGGTTGACAGTGCCATGACTATCACCAAGAAGCCCTCCAAAGTCGCCCGTACAGCAGCGGAGTTCATCGCCGGCGCGCCCGATAGCGAGAACGTTCGCCGGGGCGTACTCAAGGGCAAGAAACGGCAGATCACGTTGACGATCATGCCGGAATTGCTCGAGAAGGTGGACGCGCTGGCCCGCAAGCTGGGGCAATCCAGAGCTGCGGTCATCAACATGGCGGTCTACCGGATCGTCGAGCACGGCCTGTCGATTGAGGGTCTGGACAGACGGCCTACCGCTGACTGAACGAGCATCTCCGTGAACCCTTTTCGCCCGCTTCGGGAACGCCAACGCATTCATTGGCCAGATCTTGAGCGCGTGCTCCAGGCCACTCCCGGCTGGCGCAGGGAAGGCCGTGAACTGCATGGCCCGTGCCCGCTGTGCGGTGGCCACCGACGCTGCTGGGCGCGGCCCGGCGATTCGGCCGACATCCTGTTCCAGTGTCGCAAGTGCGATGCGTCGTTTGACGACCTGCTCACCGCGGTCGGCCTGCGTAACCGCGGGGACGGCACGATACGTGAGCCGGAAACGCACAGACCGCAAACCACGCGATCCAAAGCCATGGATCACCTGGTTGCGCTGTGGGCGCTTGGCGAGCCGACAGAGGCCGGAACCCCCGGGGGGCGCTACCTCGCGCGGCGGACCGGGTGCACGGCGGTACCGCCTTCGATCCGATGGTGCCGTGCAGCCAAGTGGCCGAAGCGCAAGCGCATACGTCCGCTGCCAACCGACGCCGCCGGGGCACTGCTATACCGGTTCACGTCCCCGTCAGACCGCGCTCGAGCCGTCGCGGCGTTGCAGATCGAGGCGGTCAAGCAGGATGGGTCAGTCGCCGTCCCCTTCGACCCGGCGCCCAACGAGAATCAGCCCCGTAAACGACCGAATGTCGGCGGATCACTGATGACCGGCCGGGCGCTGGTCGTGCACCACGGCAATGGCAGCGGCCGGGCACACCTGGTCGAGGGACCAATCGACGCACTGGCCGTGGCCCAGCTACTCGGGGTCGAGACTCTTCGGGGCACGGGGGACACCGTGATCGGCGCACCGGGAACGTCCGGGTTCTCGGTGGAAACCGCGAGCAGCTACCCAGGACCGGTCACGTTGTGGACAGACGGAGACGAGGGGGGGTACCTCGCGGCCATTCGGCTCGCTCGAGCGCTTCGGCGTCTCGGACGCGGGGTGGAGCTGCGGGCGGCGCCTGAAGGCCAGGACTGGGCCGACGTGGCCCGCGATCTGTTGGAAGAACGGGAAGAGCGGGAGGCCATACGGTGCGACTGAGTGACGGCGCGATGGCCGAGTTGACTGAGCTGACCCCAGAGGAGCGGGCATCGGTCATGCGCGCGCTCGAAGCCGGCGACCGAGACGCGGACGCGGCCGGGGCACCGGCGTCCGATCTACCCGTTGCACGACCGATTACGCACTGGCGGAACAGCCCAGCGCCGGCGGCCGTTCTCTGGCGGGACATCGGCGAGTCTGCACCGTCTGGAACCGCCGACGAGGCGAAGGACGCCATCTGCAGCGCCGGCGAGCCGTGCATTGTTGCAGCCCCTGGGGGAAGTGGAAAGAGCTACCTTACGCTGGCACTCGCGGCCACCGCGGTCGGTGCGGCCAGCTCCAACGCAGCCTTCGGAACGGTGTGCGGGCTGCGGGTTCGACCTGGTCCGGTCGTCCTCTTGTCCTATGAAGACCGGCCACGGCGGACGTGGCATCGCTTCCGCCACGTCGCCAGCGCCGACAACTGCAACATTCCCGACGAGGCACAGACCAACGTGCACGTGATCGACCCGGCGGCACCGCTCTACGATGCCGATCCGGAGACGCGCCTGGGCATCCGGCCAGCGATGGGTTGGGCGGCGCTCTGGACAGCCGTGGAGGCGATCAAGCCCTCGCTGATCATCGTCGACCCCTTGTCGGCCGCGCTCGAAGGCGTGAGCGTCAACGAGGGCAGCGCCGTGCGCAAGTTCATGGCCGATGTCGCGAATGCATCAGCCCGCTTCAACGTCGGGATCATGTTCGTCGCTCACGACACGAAGGCGGCACGAGCCGAGACGAGGCGAGGCGGCGATCCGGGAGCCGGTGCCGTGGCGGGGTCCGGCGTCTGGTTCGACGCGGCGCGCGCCGTGATTTACCTGTTCACGCACGGCGCAACCAGCGAGCGGCTGCCTCAGGCGGTGAAGGGGAACAACGGCGGGGCGGGCTGGGGGGGGGGGCGTGGAGGCCGCGGTGGCAGCGACCCCGGGCAGCCGTTCGCGGGATTCCGAGCGTACGGCGACGACTTGGTCCCCAGCACAGTCGCGTCGATGCGCGGCGAATGGGAAACCGCGTCGCTTCGGGAAGCGGTCGAACGCGAGACCCGCGCGAAGGCCGAG
>JAPOOQ010000063.1 GCA_026713345.1 Gemmatimonadota bacterium
CTTCGTGGCCGGCGCGATCTTCTCCGGCGTCGGCCTGGTGATCACGCTGGCCGTGCCGATGCGGAAGTTCTTCGGGCTGGAGAAGTACCTCACGGTGAAGCACTTCGAGGCCATGGCCAAGCTGTGCATGCTCACCAGCGCAATCGTGCTGTACGCGTACATGACCGAGTACTTCCTTGCGTGGTATTCGGGCGAGCCACCCGAGCGCGGGTCGTTCTGGAACCGCGTCTTCGGCCACTACTGGTGGGCCAACTGGATCATGCTCACCTGCAATGGCCTGGTGCCGCTCATGCTGTGGTTCCGGCGCGTGCGAAGATCGATCTCGGCGCTCTTCGTGATCTCGATCTTCATCAACATCGGGATGTGGTTCGAACGCTACGTGATCATCGTGACGTCGCTGTCCCATGAATACGAGCCGTGGGCCTGGGGCCTGTACCGTCCCTCGATCGTGGAGATGGGAATCCTGATCGGGAGCTTCTGCTGGTTCGGGTTCTGGTTCCTGCTCTTCACGCGCCTGCTGCCGCCGGTGGCGATCGCCGAGATGAAGGAAGTCGTGCCGCCGCCGATGCGGGGCAAGGAGACCGAGTCATGATTCATGAGGCCGTGTCATGATTGGAGCCAGGCGGCGCCAGGGACACCGCGGATTCTTCGCGCTCTTCGAGCACCTCGACTCGACGATCGACGCCTGCAAGGCGCTACGGAAGGCGGGCCACAAGCGGTTCCGCGCCTACGCGCCCCTGCCGGAGCACAACCTCTTGGACGAGGGGCTGGCGCTGAAGCACAGCCCGGTCCGGGTCTTCACCCTGGCAGGCGCCATGACGGGTGCGGCCACCGGCTTCGCCTTCACGACGTGGACTTCGCTCGACTGGCCGCTCATAACGGGCGGAAAGCCGCTGATGTCGATCCCCGCGTACGTGGTGATCGCCTTCGAGTGCGCGATTCTGTTCGGCGCGCTGTCGACCGTGATCGGCCTGTTCATCAACGCGGGCCTGCCGAACTTCCGCCCGATGGTGGCCTACCACCCCGCGTGCTCGGACGGCTCCTTCGGGGTGTACGTGACCGCGCCCGCCGCAAAGGCCGACGAACTCAAGGAGCTGCTGGGCGGATTCGAACCCGCCGAGCTGCGGGAGGATCCGGAGGGGTTCGATGTGTAGGGGCCCGCGGAGGAACCCGCATGAGCGCCGGGAGCGTCGAGGCGCCGCGTTGGTGAGGCTGGGACGCTTGCGCCGGCCGGGGGCCACGCCGCGCACGACACTGGCGCTGGCCCTGGCGCTCCTGGCCCTCGCGTCCGGCGCCTGCACGCCCATGGACGACGCGATGGCGGCGATCTTCGGGCGCAGCATGCGCGACCAGCGTTCCTTCGATCCCTACGAAAACACGCTGATGCCGCCGGAGGGATCGGTGCCGCTGTCGGCGGGGAACTATGCGGCCGGGCACTTCGATGTGAACGTGGGACAGCCGGAGGGGGCCACGGACGTGCCGCCACCCTTCACGCAGGAGGACATGACCCAGCGGCCGGAGGTGGTGGACAGCCTGACCAACCCGGTGCCCGTGACGCCCGAGTCCCTGGCGCGCGGCGAACAGATCTACAAGCGCGTCTGCATCGTCTGCCACGGGCCGGACGGCAACGGAGCGAACGCGTACATCGTCTCCGTCCATCCGGCGCTTCTGGCCCAGAACCTGGGGAACGAGCTCTCGATCGGCCGGAGCGACGGCTACATCTACGGAATGATCCGGGTCGGCAGGGCGGTGATGCCGGGCTACGGCCACCAGATCGGCCACTACGACCGCTGGCATGTCGTGAACTACGTGCGCCAGCTCCAGGGTCAGCTCCCGGAGCCGGGTGAAGAGCAGGAGCCGGGCGAGTCGCCGAGTGGGCCCCAGGCTGGGCCGCCGGACGCGAACGGGGCGGGCAGGTGAAGCGATGATGCACCAGCCGATTCCCCGGGAGATCGAACTCCGCCACCTGGATCGCGGCCGCGTCGGAACCATGGTGCTGCGGCTCATGGTGCTGGTCGGCGCGGTCACCTTCTTCTACACGCTCTTCACCGATCCGGCGCTGGCGTGGAAGTCGTACGTCGTGAACTGGAGCTACTTCACCTCGATCGCGCTGGGCGGGATCCTGGTCGCTGTGGTGACCTGGATCGTGAAGGCGAAGTGGAACTGGCCCCTGCGGCGCGTGCACCAGTCGTTCGCGGCGTACCTGCCCATCGCCTTCGTACTCTTCATCCCGATGCTGTTCAACCTGCGCGAAGACTACTTCCCGTGGATCGAGATGATGGAGTACGACGCCATCGTGCAGGAGAAGGCGGCGTGGCTGAACATCCCCTTCCTGCTCAGCCGCAACCTGGTGGGGGTGGTGGCGCTGTTCTCGATGGCGCTGGGCTTCGTGTACCTCGCGCTGCGCCCGGATCTGGGGCGGATCGGGCAGGCGCGGACCGCCGCCGACCGTGACGATCACGCGGGCTCGTGGTGGCGTGATCGCTTCACGCGCGGGTGGACGGGGCAGGAGGCCGAGGAGGAGCGCAGCTACCAGCTCATGACCCGGATGGCGCCGGCCTACGTGTTCATCTACGCGGCCGTGATGACGATGCTGGTCTTCGACTGGTCGATGTCGCTGGAGCCGCACTGGTTCTCGACACTGTACGGCGGCTGGTACTTCATGGGGGCCTTCTGGGGAGGCTTCGCGGCCACCGCGGTCGCCGCGATCGTCCTCAGGCGGCGCGACACCGTCTTCCGGCAGTACGCGGGCCCGAAGGTGCGGTGGGACCTCGGCAAGCTCGTCTTCGCCTTCGCCGTCTTCTGGACGTACCTGTTCTGGTCGCAGTACATCGTCATCTGGTACGGCAAGCTGCCCTGGGAGCAGGCCTGGGTGGCCACCCGGCTGGGCGAACCGTGGGGCGGATTCTCGCTCGCGGTGATCATACTCTGCTTCGTGGTGCCGTTCTTCGGGCTCCTGGGCGTGCGTCCCAAGAAGGAGCCGTCACAGCTCGTCACCATCGCCACGGCGGTGCTCTGCGGGATCTGGCTCTGGCACTACATGCTCTTCTTCCCGTCGCTGCACCATGAGGGCGACCCCGCGTTCTCGATCGAGACCCCGCTGATCGGGCTGATGTTCCTGGGTCTGTTCCTGCTGTCGGTGCGGTGGTTCCTGGCGACCTTCCCGCTCGTGCAGATCTGGCAGCCGCCGGTGGACCCGGAGCCGATGGAGGCGGAGGGGCAGTAGGCTGCCACTCGGCGCGGGTCAGTCCGCCGGGGGCGCGTCGCCCCGTTCGACCCGGTTTCGCATCTCGTAGCCGACGCCGCGCACCAGGCGCGCCTCGTGGGCGTCCAAGGTGGTGCGGCCGAAGATCGTGCGGAGGACGCGCATCACGCTCTCGGGCTTGCGCGCCTTGAAGAAGTCGATGCTGACGAGGCCGGCTTCGAGCGCGCGGTACATCTCTTCCAGCTCGGCGGCGGAGGCCGGTCCGAGTGAGCGCTTGCCGGTCGGGAGCCGGGGAGGCGCGCCCGCGCCCGCGAGGAAGAGTTCGTAGGCGACGAGGAGGACCGCCTGGGCCAGGTTCAGCGACGCGTGGGCGGGGCTGGTGGGAATGACGAGGACCTCGTGGCAGCGGTCGAGCGCCTCGTTGGAGAGCCCGCGGTCCTCGCGACCGAAGACGATGGCGACCTCGCCGTCACGGGCACGGTCCAGAATGCGCGCGGCGAGGTCGCGCGGGCGGCGGTAGTTGCGCTGGGCGGTGCGGGGCCGGGCGGAGGTGCCGACCACGCAGGTCGCGCCGGCGAGGGCGTCTTCCAGCGTCGCGGCGACCCGCGCATTCTCCACGATGTGCCCGGTGCGATGCGCGATCCCCGCGATCCGCCAGGGATCGAACTCGGCCGGGTCGACGAGGGTGAGGCGCTCGAGCCCCATGTTGGCCATTGCGCGCACGACACCGGCGATGTTGACGAGGTCCTGGGGCTCGTGCAGCACGACTGTGATGTTCAACCGCCGGACTCCCGTGGTTGACGAATCCCGGAGCTGATTGCCGTTGCCACGCCGATCAGGACCGCGCCGGCCAGATACGGCAGGAAGAGACGCACGTCGAAGAAGTAGCCGGCCATGGCCGGCCCGATCACCCGCGCGAACGAACCCACGCTCTGTCCCACTCCGAGGACTGCGCCCTGCTGCTCGGGCTCCACCGAGCGCGAAAGGAGCCCGAGGATGCTCGGGATCGCGCCGCCGTAGCCGATGCCCAGGAGAACCAGGCCGGTGAGCAGCAGCGAGGTTTCCGAGGACAGGCCGATGAGCACGAGGCCGGCCGCGAAGGGGACCGCGCTGGCGCGCAGGAGCAGGAGTTCGCCGGTGCGGGGGACGACGCGGCGCACGATCCCGCCCTGCACGATTGCCGACACCGCTCCGAGCAGGCCGAAGAGGATGCCGGCCTCACGGGCCCCCGTGCCGAAGCGTTCGGATGCCAGCGGGGTCAGGGTGGGCTGCAGTGCGGAGAAGGCCATTGTGATGCACAGGTAGGTGGCCAGCGTGAGGAGGATCTGGCGGGACCTGGTTACGTGGGCGAGGGCCGCGCGGAGATCGAACCGGGAGGGGGCGGTGGCGCCGCGGTCGCGCGATTCGGGGAGCCACAGGATGGCGGCCACCGCGTTGACGAGACAGAGGGCGGCGGCAGCGTACCCGGGGACGGTCGGCTCGCCGGGCGAGAGGGGGGCAAGGACGAGGCCGCCCAGGAGGGGGCCGATCACGAAGCCGAGACCGAAGGCGGCTCCAATCAGGCCCATGTTGCCGGCCCGGCGGTCCGGGGGAGTCACGTCTGCGATGTACGCCTGCGCCACGGGGATGGTGGAGCCGCCGATTCCGCCGATGATCCGCGACAGAAACAGCATGGCGAGCGAATCGGCCCGTGCGAAGACGAAGTAGGCGACCGCGCTTCCCAGCAGCCCGAGGATCAGGATCGGACGGCGCCCCACGCGGTCGGAGAGGCGTCCCCAGAGCGGCGCCATCACAAGCTGGACCAGGGAGTAGACGGCGATCAGAAGGCCCGTCTCGAGCCCCTGGGCGCCGAAGCCCTCCGCGTACAGGGGCAGGATGGGCAGGACGATCCCGAAACCGATCAGGTCGACCAGTACCGTCAGAAAGAGGATCCCGAGCCGGTGGCCTCCTCCGCCCGTGCCCCCCCGCATCGTCAGTGCGCCAGTGTGGTCAGGAGCGGGGCTCTTCACCCTGGCCGGAGTCACCCTCCGTTCCGGCCTTGAGCGATCCCTTGAAGTTGCGGATGCCGACGCCTATTCCCTTGGCGACCTGCGGGATCCGCTTGGCCCCGAAAACCAGGATCAGGGCGAGGAGTATGAGGAGGATTTTCAGGGGACCTATGCCCATGGCGTTTCTTCCCGTCTCCCGGCGCCCCGCGGACGCGCTCGGTGCTCGCGTGGATTCGTCCGCGCCCGTCTATTCACGGAGCAGATCCTTGGCGATCGTCTGCAGCTGCATGTTGTCGGTCCCTTCGTAGATCGTGCCGATCTTGGCGTCGCGGTAGAGCTTCTCGACGGGGTATTCCCGGGTGAAGCCGTACCCTCCGTGCAGATCGATGCACCGGGAAGATACCCTCTGTGCCATGCGCGACGCGAATAGCTTCCCCATGGCGGCCTCGCGCAGGAAGCGCGCACCCTGGTCCTTGAGCCGCGCGGCGTTGTAGACCATGAGCCGGGCCGCCTCGATCTCCATGGCCATCTGGGCGAGCTGGAACTGCACCGCCTGGAACTCCGCCACCGGGTGTCCGAACTGCTCCCTTTCCTGCACGTACCTGAGCGTATGGTCGAAGGCGCCCTGCGCGAGCCCCACCATCTGCGCCCCGATCCCGATCCGTCCCTCGTTGAGCGTCTCGATCGCAACCTTGTAGCCCATGCCAACGTCGCCCAGCACGTTCTCCGCCGGAACCCGCACATCGTCCAGAATCAGTTCGGTGGTCGAGGACGCCCGGATGCCCAGCTTGTCCTCCTTCTTCCCCACCGCGAAACCCGGCATGTCGCGCTCGACCAGAAAGGCCGTGATCCCCTTGTGGCGCAGCTCCGGCTGCACGGTGCCGAAGACGATGTAGAGACCGGCCTCACCCCCGTTGGTGATCCACAGCTTGCGGCCGTTGAGCACCCAGTCGTCCCCGTCCGAAACCGCCCGCAACGCGAGGGCGAAAGCGTCGGATCCGCTTCCGGCCTCGGACAGGGCATAGGCGCCCACGGTCCCCGCCGCGAGCCGGGGAAGGTAGCGGCCCTGCTGCTCGGGCGTCCCCCAGCTGAGGAGCGCGTTGTTCATCAGGGTGTTCTGAACATCCACCAGTACGGCCACCGAGGGATCGACACGCGAGATCTCCTCGACCACGAGTGTGGTGGTGAACAGGCTGCTGCCGAGACCGCCGAGGTGCTCGGGGATTTCGATCCCCATCACACCGACTTCGAAGAGCATCGAAATCAGATCGGAGTCGATTTCCCCTGCCGACTCCATCCGCGGCACGCGCGGGGCCACTTCCGATTCCGCAAAGTCGCGAACGGCGTCCCGGAACATGACCTCGTCTTCGCTCAGCGTGGTGAGCGCCGGAGGATGGGCCAGCGTAGTCATTCCGGATGCGCGTCCTGCCCTGCGGGGTGGCGATGCGGGGGCGGTTTCCCAGGGAATTGTAATCTAATCGGCCCCGGGATGTTCCGCCCCTGGCAGGCCAGCAGTCCGTGGATAATTCCCGCGTGGCACCGAAGGCGCCGAGTCCGCGAGCGGCGAGGCGCCTGGTGCCCGTGAGTCCCCCGGTTCTTGACGCCTTCGCCGGGCGCGGCTTTTATTGTCTCGCTCCCAATTCCACGCACACCGAAACCACCGGAGACGGCAATGTCGGAAGTCCCTGATGGACTCAGGTACACCACCGAGCACGAATACCTCAAGGAGGCGTCCGAACCGGGCGTCTTTTTCGTCGGGATCACCGACTA
>JAPOOQ010000064.1 GCA_026713345.1 Gemmatimonadota bacterium
CGACCACGGCGACTGGCTGACCTACGCCGAGGCGGGCGGCACGCGACGGAGGTTCGTCGACACGATGCGGATCGCGAACGTGGCCATTCTCGTCGACAGCGGCAAGGTACGCTTCGCGGACGACAGCTCGTCGCAGGCGACGATCCGCTTCACTGACCGCGCCGCCCCGGCCACGCCGGAGGCGGCATCTATCGAGGGGAAGTTCGTCGGCAACAGCAAGGACGGCCCTCTCGCAGCGATCGGTTTGTGGACGGTGGAATCCGGGGGGAGGCTTGGCAGCGGGGGCAGGATGCGCGGGGCGTTCGGGGCGGAACTCGCTCCGTGAGGCCGCGCATTGGAGGGTGGCCCCGGGGGCGAGCCCGCAGTTGATTGGGAGGCAGGTGGATGAAGAAACCGGAGATTGCGCACGGGCGTGAAGCAGACGTAGGAACAGCCGCTCCCTCGATACCGGGGCCTTCGGCCGGAAGCAGAACTGGCTCGACGAATGGACCGTGTTCGGACCCGAGTCCGTGTACGACCTGCGGGAGGCGGGTGACGATGGGAACTAGCCCTGCCAGGCGGCGAGCGCCCGCCCCCGGCCGACTTCGCAAGTTCGCGCTGTGGACAGCTGTTGCGGCTGCCATGCTCGCGGCGGGCATGCCCGCCCGGGCCCAACCCCGCGAGCCTGCGCCGCCATCCCCCTCCTCCCCGCCGGGCGCCGACCGCGAAAGCGCGGTCACGCTCGACCTGCAGCGGCAGGTCAACGACCTCCGCAGCGAGTTGCTGGACGAGCGCGAGAGGCGCATCGACGGCCAGCTGGAAGCCAACGGCGCGGTGCTCGTCGTGCTTGCCATCGTGATCGCGGGCGGCGGGCTGTGGTTCTATACCCGGTTCCGCGCCATCGCGGACGACGCGAGGCTCGGGGCGACCCTCGCCCGCGCCTACGGGCCCGACCCGGAGGGACTGCTCCCCGGGGCGGCAACCTCCCTGCCGCCGCCCGGCGAGCGGCCCGGACCGCTCCGCCTTCTCGGCACCCCGGGCCCGCAAGCCGATCCGGACACCGCGGCCGGGGCCAACGGCCATGCCCGCGCCAGCTCCTTCGCGACGCCGCGGCCGCAGGCCTCCCCTCGCGCGCTCGCGTCGGACGGCCACCCCGGCCCGGCCTCTCCGGCAGTTCCCGCGTCCGACGACGACGTCGAGCGGCGCGAGGATGCGATCGCCGACTGCACCGAGGCGATCCGCCTCGACCCCCGCAACCCCCGCCTGTACCTCGAGCGGGCAGGCCTCCGCTCCGAACTGGACCGCCACGAGGAAGCCGTCGCCGACTACGACCGGGCGATCCGCCTCGATCCCGACCTTGCGCCGGCCTACCTCGGCCGCTGCCACGCGAAGTCCGAGCTGGGGCTGCACGAGGAGGCCGAGGAGGACTACGACCGTCTCGTCCTCCTCGACCCCGACTCGGCCGCGGCACTCGTGGAGGGGTGATCCGGCACCCCCGGAACCGCCATCTCGCTGGGATGGGACCCGCGCCGGGCCGGCGATCCAGCCGCCCCATCGTGACCGATCGCAAGATGACACGGCGGCACGATCGCACCCCCCGCTGCGTCCAACCTGACAGGACGCCCCGGGCCGGGAACCACTCCCAGTCAGCAAGGCCCGGCCGTCCCCGTACAAGTCAACACTACTAATCCAAGGAGAAGGAAATCATGAGAACAATCACCCTGCTCGCCCTGGCGAGCCTGTCGACGCTTCC
>JAPOOQ010000065.1 GCA_026713345.1 Gemmatimonadota bacterium
TCGTCCTCCAGGCGCTCGTTCACCTCGGCGACCGTTGCCGACCCCAGGTCCCACAGGACCGACATGATGTCCAGTTCCCGCTCGGTAAGTCTGCGGCTCAAGGTCATCTCCCTGCGGGCCTGTCCGCCCGCTTTCGAGTAATTCCCAAAACGTTAGGTGAAGGTAGGAGGCGGCGCGCCAAATGTCAACTATTTTATTAGGTACACCGGCCGGGGCGGTTGGTTCCAGGTGGCTCCGGACGGGCGTGCGCGACCCCGATCCCTTGCGCGCGGTGCCTCCGGACGGCAAATCGGAAGCCTGACCGCCCGCCACCGGAGAGGCTCCTCATGCGTTCCTTCACGTCCGTCACGATTCTGACGCTGTGCTTCGGGTCCGCGCCGGCCGCCGCCCAGCAGCCCGAGAGCGCCTCCGTGCTTCGCTACGCGAGCCTGAACGGGAACATTCGGGGCGAGCTGCACATGCTTCCCCCGGTGAGCACAGGGCCGATGAGCCCGGCCTGGTCCCCGGACGGACGCTGGATCGCCTTCGCGATGGCTGGCGACATCTGGCGTGTTCCGGCGGGCGGCGGCCCCGCCGAACAGCTCACGCGGGGGCCGTGGTACCACTTCGAGCCGAGCTGGAACCCGGACGGCTCCCGGATCGCGATGACGGTGGAGACGGGGGAAGGACTCGACATCGCGCTGCTGGATGTGGCGAGCGGGGCGGTGACGCCGCTGGTCGAGGGCGGGGGCATCGACATTCAGCCAGCGTGGGGACCGGAGGGCCGGTTCGTCTACTTCACCACGGCGGGCCGGGGGCTGGACATTCACCGCGTCGAGGTGGCGACGGGTGCGCGCGAAGCGGTCGTGGAGGATGGCGGGAGCCAGTACCAGCCGCGTGTTTCGCTCGCCGGGGTGCTCGTGTACATGGCGGCGGCGGCGGGCGTGTCGGGGAGCGGAGGGATCTGGACGCGCGACCTGGCGGGGGGCGAACCCGTGCTGGTGCGCGCAGAGGAGACCGCCTACCGGGCCCGCCCGGACTGGCTGCCGCGCGGGGATGGGCTGGTCTACGTGTCGGACGAGGCCGGGTCGAACGACCTGGTGCTGATCGCCGCGGACGGGGGCAATCCGCTGCGCCTGACGGGAGGCCCGAGCCACGAACTCGCGCCGCGCGTCAGCCCCGACGGGCGCAACATTGCCTTTGTCTCGAACGAGAACGGGCCGACCGAGTTGCATGTGATGGCCGTCTCCGGGGGTGCGAGGAGTTCGTGGCACACGCTGGACGTGGGCGACCGCCGGCACGCCGGGCCTATGGGGGTGCTGCGCGGCCGCGTGGTCGGCGACGACGGGGAGCCGGTGGCCGCGCGCGTCTCCGTGGTCGCGAGCGATGGACGGGGCTACAGCCCGCGCGGCGCCTTCCACCGCGTGCTCTCGCCGACGGAGACGCACTACTTCCGCACCACCGGGGACTTCGAGTTGGAACTTCCCGCCGGCCCGTTCACGGTCTCCGTCCGAAGGGGCGTGGAATACCGCCCCATTACGGCCAACCTCGATGTCCGCGCCGACGGCGCTGCCGATGCCCGGCTGGAGCTCGACCGCCTCGTTGACGCGCCCGCGGCCGGCTGGTACGGCGGCGACACGCACGTGCACGACCTCCACCAGGGCCGCTACGGCCTCTCCCACCAGGAGTTCGTCGACGCGCTGGTAAGCGAGGACCTGCACGTTTCCATCGCCCTCATCCACATGGACGGGACCCGTTTGATGGGACGCTGGGATGACCTCACGGGACGTCCGCACCCGCTGTCCACCGACACGCACATCCTCCAGTACGCGCAGGAGTTCCGCGGGTCGTTCGGGCACGTGGGGCTGGCGGGGATCGGCGAGTTCATCACACCGCTGATCGGGGGCGCGGCCAACACCCCCTTCGCGGCGGACCCCTTTAATGGCGACTACCTCGAGGCCGCGCGGGCCGCTGGCGGGACGGTCGGCTTCATGCACCCCTTCACCGGCAGGGTGGACACGCCCGATGCCGTGGGCGGCACCGAGATCCCGGTCGACGCGGCGCTCGGGCTGGCCGACTTCTACGACGTGATCTGCTTCTGGTACGACGAGTTGCGCAACGCCGAAATCTACTACCGCCTCCTGAACGCGGGCTTCCGCCTGGCCGCGACCGGGGGGACGGACAACTTCTCGGATGTGTGGCGGGATCCCGGCCCGGGTGCGAGCCGCACCTTCGCCCACCTGGACGGGCCTCTCTCGGTGGACGCGTGGCTGGAGGCGATCCGCGAGCGCCGCACCTTCGCGACCAACGGGCCGCTCCTCTTCCTGACGGTGGACGGCCGGCTTCCCGGCAGCGAGATCCGCGTGCCGGGCGGGCACGCCGGGGAGCGGGGCGTGGTGGTGGAGGTAGCGTCGAACAGCCCGCTGGACCGCGTCGAGATCGTGGTCAACGGGGAGGTCGCGGAGGTGCACGATGCGCGCGGGCGGGGCGACCGTTTCCGGGTCGAGAGCCGGGTGGGGCTGGAGGGGAGCGGGTGGATCGCGGCCCGGGCGCTGGGGCCGTATTCCCCGCTCGTCCCGGACAGCTATGCCTTCGCCCAGACGAGCCCGGTGTGGGTGGTGGCTGGCGGCCGCGACTACCGTTCCGAGGACGACATCCGCTTCCTTCTCGCGGCCGTGCAGTCTTTCCGCGAGAGGGTGGTGGAACGGAACCGCTGGGTCAGCGAGGCCGACAGGGAACGGTTTCTCTCCCGGGTGGACGAGGCCGCGCGGGTGTACGAGAGGCTGCTCGCGGGGTTGTAAATACTTCTTAACTTAAGAATTCCTACTTAGCTTGGCTCGTCCGCCTCGCAGCGTCCGGAATGAGCCGCGACGCCTCCGGCAGCAGGGCCGCACCGCGGCGGTGGCTGATCATCACCAGAGGGCACTGCGTCGCCCGCGCGATCCGCAGCATGAGGCTGCTGAAGACGGCGCGGCGGCGCCCGCTACGGTGGAATCCCAGAATCAGCAGGTCGGTTTCGGCAGCGCGCCGCGCGACTTCCCCGGCGATGTCGTCGCCGAAGACCAGTTCGGCGTGCGCGGCGTCCCCCAACTCGTCCCAGGCCAGCCGCTCCAGGTCTCGTCGCGCTCGCCGGTGCACCCCGGCGCCCGCCTCCTCCGACAGCACCCCCAGGAAGGTCACGTCGCGGGGCGCGGTCCGCCCCAGGCTGCCGAGCAACCGTGCGCGGACCGGGCTCTGGTCGCGCCCGCCCCGCGACGGAATCAGGATCCGCCGGACCTGCGCCGGAGTCCAATCGCCCGGCGCGCGCAGGATCACCACGTCGGCGTCCACCGCACCGATCAGACGCGCGAGCGACCCCGTCATCAGCGAATCGTCGAGTTGCCCGACGCCGAGGAGCAGACTCTCGCACTGCGTGGCCTCGGCCACCCTGGCAATCTCTCCCCAGGGATCGTCGTGCAGGGTGATCAGCGCCTCCGGGCGAAGATCCACATCCATCGCGGTGCTCAGTGCGCCCCCGAGGACCGCCTGGGCGTCGCGCACACCGCGGGGCAGTTCGTCGGGGTCGTAGCGCTCCAACGAAGCCACCACCGACAGCAGCTGCACGCGCGCAACCTCCGGAGGCGCCAGCGCCTTCGCCATGGTCACCAGCGTCTCCGCGCTGGCGGGGTTCGCGATCGGCGCGAGCACCACGGGCCGACGACCGCGAAGCTTCACGATCTGCGGGTCGAGTCCCTCCGAGGACGCGTCCACGACCCGCGCGCGCGGCGCGAGATAAATCGAGTACAGAATCGCCCCCACGCCCAGCCAGAGCGCGGCCAGCACCCCCGCCGGCGGCACCGCTACCGCCTGGTAGAGGCCGATCGCCAGGCAGGCAGACCCGCCCACCACCGGCACCACCGGAAACCACGGCGTGTGGAATCCCTCCGGCCTGCCCGCACGCCTCCGCGCCAGATACCCGATCCAGTGAGTGAGGGCGAAGCTCGCCAGGAAGATGAGGCTGGCCGCGGCGCCCGCCGCCGCGACGTTCGGGACGGCGACCAGAAGGAACGCAACCACCACGGCGCTCAGGCGCACGGCCGCGGTGGGAGTGCCGGTTCCCGGAGCGAGCCGTGCGTAGCGCGGCGGAAGCGTCCGGTCCGCCCCCATCGTGCGTGCGAAGCGGGAAGCGGCCAGCAGATTGGCCTGCAGCGCGGAGAGCATCGCCAGGAGCCCTGCCGCCATTACCAGCCAATAGCCGGCCGGACCCATGAAGTTGCGCGCGGCCACCGCCACAAGGACCTCCGGGTACTCCGCCGCCACCTCGGTGACCGGCCTGCCCGCCGCCCCCACCGCCACGATCAGGAAGAGCAGGGGCAGATAGATCACCAGCGCCGTTCCCAGCGACAGGAACATCGCCCGCGGGACGTTGCGCCTCGCGTCGCGCACCTCGCCGCCCACAGCCGCGATCAGGTCGAACCCCTGCAGCGCGATGAACGTGTACCCCATCGCCTGCACCAGTCCCGTGAATCCCTCCGCGAAGAACGGCCGGAAGCGGGCCGCCAGCGCACCGGGGCCCGGGGCCTCGCCGGCCAGCGCGAAGAAGCCCGCGACGAGCAGGACGATGAATACGACGACCTTGCCGATCGTCTCCCACTGCCCGCCGCCCACGGCAGTCCGGGTCAGTCGCCACGAGTAGAAACCCACCGCAGACAGCGCGTACGCGATCAGAGCGAGGCGCGTCCCGATCCACTCGGGGACCTCGCCGGCCGTCATCAGCGCGATCTGCTCCAGGAACGGCACCAGGAAGACCGCGAAGCCCATGGCGTAGAGCACTGCCCCCACCACCGAAGCGAACCACACCACCCACCCCACCCCGAAGGCGGCCTCCACCGTGAGGATCTTGCGCGCATAGGTGTAGGTGCCGCCCGACTGCGGGAAGCGCGCGGCGAGCTCCGCGAACGAGCACACCGTGATAAGGGCGATCACCCCGTTCAGGGCAAACGCCAGGATCGCGCTCGGGCCGGTCGTCGCGAAGGCGACGCCGGCGAGCGCCAGGATGCCGCTACCGACGATGGCGCCGAGGCCAACGCCGGTAGCGGCGAGCAGTCCCAGATGCCGCTGGGTTTGGGGCGCGGCCCTCATCCCCGGCGACCCGGTATCACGTCACCGGCCGCTCCTTCTTCGCCAGGTGCAGCTCCAGCCACGCGGTCCAGCGGGCCCACAGATCCAGCGTGGTCTCGACGGTCGCCGGACCGTGGTCCTCGAAGGGGTAGAGGTACATCGCGGCCGTCTTGTCCAGCCCGTTCAGGGCGTGGAAGAGCCGCGGCGAGTGTGAGGGAGCGGTGCCGACGTTCTGGTCGTGCATGCCGTGGTACAGCAGGACCGCACCGGTCAGGTCGTTGGCGTGCATGAAGGGCGACATGTCCAGGTACACGTTGGGCGAATCCCAGAAGATCCGCCTTTCGCTCTGGAAGCCGAGTGGGGTGAGGGTGCGGTTGTAGTTGCCGTCGCCCGCGATCCCGGCCTTGAAGAACGGGGTGTGGACCATGGCGTTCAGGGTGCTGAAAGCCCCGTACGAGTGCCCGCCCAGACCGAGCCGCTGGCGGTCGATGATCCCTCGCGCATCCAGCTCGTCGATCACGGCCGCGAGATTGTTGCGCAGGTCGTGTTCGTAGTTGTTGTTCATCGCGCCCGCATCCCCCACGATCGGCGCGTCGGGTTCGACCACGACGTAGCCCAGCCGGATCAGGTATTCCATCGAGCGGGTGCCGAAGTTCGGGAACGAGTTCTTGTTGTAGGTCCGGCCGCGCTCGTCGTAGGACTCCTGGTCCTCGTACTCGCGGGGGTAGAACCAGAACATCGCGGGACGCCGCTCCCCCTCCACGAAGTCGGGCGGGAGCGTGACGTTGACGAGGAAGCGGAAGCCGTCCGGGCGCTCGACGGTGAAGCGCTGGCGCGGCGCATTCGTGATGTCGGGCGTGTAGTCGACGTTGTTGGTCAGCTGCGTGCGCGTGTCGCCGTCGATCAGGTAGGACTGCGCGATTTCGGTCGGGGTCTCGCGGCGGACGATGAACTTCCCGGCGTCGGCATCCAGTACGGTCGATATGCGCTCGTTCTGGCCGTCGTTGGAGCTCTCGTAGACGCGCTCCTTCTCGCCGGTCCGCACCGACACCCGGTCCATGAACGACTGGGGCGACGATTCCAGCGGGTCCTCGTGGTAGATCGTGCCGGTCAGGAAAACCACCTCGTTGCCTGGCTCGCCGCCCATCTCGACGAACGATCCACCGCCGATGGGCGCGAAGCCGCCACCGCCGCCGACTCCACTGGTCATCACCAGCGAGCCGGGGTTCTCGTAGAACTCGCTCCTGTCCCACTCGGTGATCGTGTAGGTCGTCTCGGGCTCATCCAGGCGCACCGCATACTCGGTGACCGTGCCTCCGCCCCCGCCTCCGCGGAAGGCCGCCGCTCCACCACCCCCGCCTCCACCGGGCCGCCGCGTCACGAAGAGCCACTCGTAGCCAGCCGAGTAGCGATGCGAGGCCATGCGCTGGTTGCTCTCGTAGACCACGCTGACGTCGTCCTCTCCGAAGGGAGGAACCCACAACATGACGCGGTCCTTGCGCGGCGCGCGGCGCTCCTCGCCTTCCTCCTCCTCCGGCTCCTCCCCGGTGTCCTCGCCCTCCTCTTCCTCCTCGGGCTCCGGCTCCATCTGCAGGAAGGTCAGCCCGGCACCGTCCGCCCTCCATGACATCGAGCGGCGCTCGGGCTCCTCCTCTTCGCCCGCCACGCCCGGTGCGGCCGGCGTTCCGCGGATCCCGGTGTTGAGCTCGGTCTCGTCGAGCTGGGCAAGCACGTTGCCGTCGCGGTCCCAGAGCTCCTCCACGCGGCCGAAGCTGGTGACCGGGACGACATAGCTGAACGGCCGGCGCATCGTCGTGACGCGCGCGTGCTGGCCATCCGGCGAGAAATCGAAGCTGCGGATCATCGCGGGCTCGCCGATCCGGGTCACCCTCCGGTTGCCGACCGCGACCGTGGCCAGCTGCCCCGTCGCGTGCCACTCGAGGAGCTCCTCGTCGTACGGGGTGGCCATCAGGCTCGCGTAGGTGCGGAGCCGGTTCGCTCCGTCCTCGGTCACCTTGACGTGCGGTCCGGGGGGAACCGACGGCTCCATCGGCCGGGACGCGCGGCCCTGGGGAATCAGGACGGTCGCGATCTCTTCCCCGTTCGCGGTCCACTCGAAGGAGGTGACCATCGTCGCAAGCACGGGCTCGCGAGTCACGCGGCGGGAGTCCCCGCTCTCGGGGTCGGCCACGTAGATGTGGGTCTCGGTGTCGTAGTGGGCGTAGAACGCCAACTGCGAGCCGTCGGGCGACCAGCTGGCGTTCGAGAAGCGCGCATCCCTCGGCACCTCGATGTCGGTGACCGAGCCGTCAACGGCCGAGATCAGTTTGTACCCCACCGCACCGCGCGTCGACAGGCGGCGGCTGCGATTGGCCTGGGGTTCGAGGAACTGGCCGCCCAGCTCGTCGAAGGGACGCGAGAACCGGTCCATGGTGATCTGGCCGTCGCTCACCTGATGAAGGAACCAGCGCCTGTCCGGACTGGCGGAGCCCAGCGTCATGTTCAGGTATCGGGGCGCCAGCACCGCGTCCATGATCTCCTGCGGCGGCTGCATCCACTCCGGCGAGGCCAGAATTGCCTCGGCGGCGGATTGCGGTGGCTCGGTCTGGTCGGCGGTTGCGTCCTGCGCGATCAGTGCGCCGGCCGGCAACGCGACTGCGAAGAGGACGGCGAGCGGGACGGGTGCGGTGGCGAAACGGATACGTCTCATCTTCTTCGACTCCATCTGGGTTGGGACGGTCACCACGGGTTTACGATATAGTGGGGCCCCGGACCGCAACTGGACAGGGGGGGGCGCCCGGAGCGCCGGCGCGGCCCGGCCCCGGAGGCCGGACCGCGTGACCCCCGTATGGCGTCTGCTACGGCATGCGCAACCGTCCCCGCAGCCCGATCGCGTGCTCGGGCGGACCGAAGGGGCCCTCCCGGCGAGTCACCTCCACCCGCAGCCCCATCCCGCTTCCCAGGTCGTATCGCACCCCGCTGCTGTAGGCGCGCAATCCTTCGCCGGCGAGGAGCAGTCCCCCGTACGGGGTGCCCGTGAACCCGCGCAGACCGTAGGAGATCTCGGCGTCCAGACGTCCGCCCGCGGGGTTCGCACCGTCCCTCCGCACCTCGGAGACGCCCCGTTCCCAGAGTTCCCGGGCACCGCTGGCCGCCTCCCCCCAGGTGGGGGCCGCCCGCAACGACAGGCCTTCGCCCCGGATCTCCGGATCGATCTGAAGCGTGGCACCCACACCCCACTCCTGGTACCCTTCCTGGCCGGTCAGCAAGGTTCTTCCGCGCACCTCCAGGCGCACCCCGAGCCCCGCGTTGACCAGCCGCATGCCGCTCCCGACCTCTACGCCGGTGCCCTGCGCCCCGCTGCCGCCGTCGTAGCGCATCCCGCCCTCGAGCAAGAGGGCGATCTCGTCCCCGCCCGCGGACCGGTACCCCTGCGACCACTCCAGCAACAGCCGCGCCCGCTGCATGTCCAGCGTGAGCGAGTCCATCTCCTCACCTTCTTCCACTGTCAGGCGCGTCATCCATCCATCACCCCTCAACCGGACGTTGCCCAGGGCGCTGGTCAGCAGCGTATGGCTCCCCCCTGCCGCGCCGCTCAGCATGCTGGTGCCGGTCGTGCGCAGCTCCACGCGGTCGTCCTCCATCTCGACGTTGCCCCAGCCGTAGCCGGCAGTCGCCCAGACCACCGATCCCTCGCCGTCCAGCAGCCAGGCGGCATAGGGGTTTATGGTGGTGAGGCGGTTGTCGTAGGTGCCGGCCACCGGGTTCGCGCCCGTGCGGTCGGTGAAGTCGAAGTTCCCCAACGATGTCGTGGCTGCCACACCGGCCAGCACATCCGGCCGCACGCGCACGTCCGCGCCCACATGCAGGTTGGTCAGGTTGCCGCTCCAGTCGACGTCGGCCGCTTCCGGCTCGCCGATGCCGACGTAGTCGCCACCACCCCACGTCGACAGCGTACCCATGATGCCCCGCTCCTGCCGTGCACTCTGACCGCCGACCGGCAACACGAAGGAGGCTCCGTCGAGAAGCCGGGCGGCCCCCGACAGGCCGGAGCGCATGTTGCCGAACCGGCCCGGGAAGCGCTCTGCCCCACCTGCGCCCGGGCCCTGGAGCAGCGACGACGCACTGCCCAGGCTCGCCCGCATGCGCTCGCCGTCCCGCAACGCGACCGCGTCCACGCGCGCGGCGATCGCCGAGACCGTGCTCGACGTCATCGCGGCGGCGGCGTGCGGGAGGATGCTCTCGCCGACCCGTCTCGACCGCTGCCGGCCGTCGTCCGTCGACGCGCTCGCCACCCCGGACGGCATTCCGGTCCCGGCCGAATTGATGGCCGATACCCGGTAGAACCGGGTGCTGCCGGGCTCAAGGCCGATGTGCGGGAATGTGGTGGTCGCCACCCCCGTGTTGGGTACAAGGTCGGCCCACGCCCCGCCGTCCTCCGACACCTCGATCCGGTAGCCGATGACCGGAGCCCCGCCGTCGTAGGCGGGAGCCGTCCATGACAAGTCGATCTGCGTTGCGTCGACGGCAGTCGCGACCAGCCCCGTGGGGGCATCCGGCACGGTGGCGTCGGTCATTCCACTCGCTACTGCGGAAGGATCGCCCACACCCACCGAATTGATCGCCGAGACGCGGTAGTGACGGGTGGTGGCGGGGTCGAGGCCCGTATGTGCGTAGGTTGTCCTGGCGGAGTTGGTGTTGGCGACCAGATCGCTCCAACTGAGCCCCCCGTTCTCGGAGACCTCGATCCGGTAGCCCCTGATCCGCTCGCCGCCGTCGTGATCCGGGGCCGTCCACGAGAGATCGATCCGCGAGGTGCTGCCGGCCGTCGCATCAAGCGCGGTCGGCCTTCCCGGAACCGAGGACTCCGTGGTCGCGCGTGACACGCCGGACGGCCGACCGGTGCCGACCTGGTTGATCGCGGAGACCCGGTAGTGGCGCGTGCTTCCCGCAGTTAACCCGGTGTGCGAATAGGTGGTGGCGGCCGTCCGCGTCTTCGCCACCAGATCGGTCCAGGAGCGGCCGGCGTTCTCGGAGACCTCGATCCGGTAGCCGAACAGCTGTACGCCGCCGGTATTGCTCGGTGCAGTCCACGTCAGGTTGATGCGGGACGTGCCGTCCGCCGTGGCCTCGAGCCCGGTGGGCGGCCCGGGAAGATCCGCGGCCGTTGTCGCCCAGTCGACGTTCGAGGGCCGGCCGGCGCCGGAACGGTTGATCGCGGAAACCCGGTAGTGGAATGTGGAATTGGGTGGCAGCCCGGTGTGCGAGTATCCGGTCGTGCTCCTGACCTCCTCCAGCACCCTCCAGGTTCTGCGCCTGTCCTCGGAGACTTCGATACGGTAGCCGGTGATGCGCGACCCGCCATCGTCGGCCGGAGGGGTCCACCTGAGGTCGATTCGCGAATGACCGACGGCCGTGGCAGCGAGGTTCCGTGGCGCGCCCGGCATGGCCGAAGCAGTGGTCGCACCATTGGGGGCCGAGAACGGTCCCGCACCAGCCCGGTTGATCGCTGCGACCCGATAGTGGTATGCGGTCGTCGGCTCCAGATTGCCGTGCGTGTACCGCGTGGTCGTTGAGGTCGTGTTGGCGACCAGCTGCCAGCTCGCACCCGCGTTGCGCGAGACTTCGATCCTGTAACCCGTGATGGCGGCGCCCCCGGTGGTCAGGGGAGCGTTCCATGTGAAGGTGATGCTCGTGGCATCGAGTGCTACAAACCGCAGATTGGAGGGCGCTCCCGGAACGGCTGCTA
This sequence comes from Gemmatimonadota bacterium, assembly GCA_026713345.1. Taxonomy (GTDB): domain Bacteria; phylum Gemmatimonadota; class Gemmatimonadetes; order Longimicrobiales; family Gaopeijiaceae; genus Bin94. Next base: position 10,829 of record JAPOOQ010000065.1, read on the forward strand.
ACGTCATTGCCCGAACAACGTTGGAATACGAACCCCGTCCCCTGGCATTGAGCGCCGCCACGCGATAGTGGCGGGTCGCACCGGGCCGGAGACCGGTATGGAAATACGTGGTAGCCGTGCCGATGCGCGAAACGACGGTCCAGGTCGCCCCGCCGTCGGCCGAGGATTCGACGACGTACCCCGTGATGCGCTGGCCGCCGTTCGAGGTTGGCGTGGTCCACGACAGGTTGATCTGGCTGGCGCCCGAAGCAGTGGCCCGCAGGTTGGTGGGTGCACCCGGCGTCGCGAACTGGGTCGTGGCTCCGGCAACGTTCGACGGCGAGCCGACCCCCTGCCGGTTGATTGCCGAGACGCGGTAGTGGCGCCGGGTGCCCGGCGCGAGTCCGGCGTCGGAATAGGTGGTGGACGTCGAGCGGGTATCGGACACGAGGGTGCTCCAGCCCGACAGGCCGTTGGGCGATACCTCGATCCGGTACCCCGTCACGGCTCCACCGGAACCCGCCGCACCAGCCCTCCACCGAAGATTGATCCGGGACGATCCCAACGGGGTGGCAGTCAGTCCGGTCGGCGCCCCGGGCACCCTTCCCAGGGTGGTCGCGCTGGCCGTATTGGACGGCTCGCTCACACCGAAGTCGTTGATCGCCAAAACGCGATAGTGGCGGGTTGTATGCGACGCCAGTCCGGTGTGACTGTAGGTTGTGACGTCATCCCGCGTGTCCCGCACCAGAACCGACCAGGTGCTTCCCCCATCGCTGGACGCCTCGATCCGGTATCCGTCGACCGCGGCGGCGCCTGAATCGGCTGGCTCGGTCCAGTCCAGGTCGATCGCCGACGATCCGTCGGCGGTCGCCGACAACGATCTGGGCGGGCCGGGGCGCCCGGCGGTCTCGCTGGTTGTATTCCTGACGGGCTCGCGTATCAGGGCATCCACGACGTTGCCCACGTGGTCGCTGAGCCCGCCTGTTCCGGGCCGGTAGCTCACGGTCACCTCGTCGCGGTAGCTGACCGGCGTATCGAGGGACAGTTTGACTTCATCCCTGTCTACCTCGACTCGTGAAATGCTCCGTGGGCGGCCTTCGTCCCGCACGGTGAAGTCGCTCGTACCCGGGACCGTCGCAGCGTCCAGGTCGTCGTCGTAGACGAGCACGAGCTCGTCGGCATCGACGAACGCATCGTCCAGCTCCGGCACCTTGTTGTCCGCATAAAAGCTGTATGCCGCCGCTACGTTGTCTTCGTCGCTGGCATTCTGCGCGACGCTGTCCGCGATCGAAACGTGGATGGTGCCTTCGAATCCCGACGGCGGCTCGATCGTGGCAAAGTAGCGCGTTCCACTGCCGCTGAAGTCGTCCAGGTCGCCCA
>JAPOOQ010000066.1 GCA_026713345.1 Gemmatimonadota bacterium
GAACAACTACACGATCTACGAGTTCGGGGCGGACTACGTGCTCGGGGTGCAGGAGGACGAGCTCGGAGTGCAGCACGTGGCGATGTTCGACTTGTTGCGACCGGCCGGATCACCACAGTAGTTCCGGAGATGACCGGGCCCGCGGTGGCGCATCCGGCCGCCGAAGGGCATCCTGGTGGCGAGGCCCGCGCTGACGGTCTCCTGATCCACGGCCCGTAGATTGAGGGGTCGCACCAGACACACCCGTCTGTCTCCATGTGCCACAAGCGGCTGTCCCGCCAACCATGACCCAAAGCATCCACGAGGTCCTCCAGCGCGTCTTCGGATACCCCGGCTTCCTTGGCCAGCAGGAGGCTGTGATCGAGCACACGGCGGCCGGCGGCGACTCCCTTGTCCTAATGCCCACCGGGGGCGGGAAGTCGCTCTGCTACCAGATCCCGGCGATCGTGCGCGAAGGGGTGGGCGTGGTGGTGTCTCCCCTGATCGCGCTCATGCGGGACCAGGTGGAGGGGCTCCGCCAGACGGGGGTGCGCGCGGCCTGCCTCAATTCCACACTGACCTGGCCGGAGGTGCAGGAGGTGGAGGCCGCCGTCCGCTCCGGCGGTCTGGACCTTCTCTACGTGGCCCCGGAGCGGCTCCTGGGGGAACGCACGCTGGAGATGCTGTCCCGCACCCGCCTGGCGCTCTTCGCGATCGACGAGGCGCACTGCGTCTCCCAGTGGGGCCACGACTTCCGCCCCGAGTACCTGCAGCTCTCGGTCCTGCACGAGCGCTTCCCCGACGTCCCCCGGATCGCGCTGACCGCGACCGCCGACGAGCCGACGCGCCGCGAGATCGCCCAGCGGCTCCAGCTCCGGGATGCCGCGCTCTTCGTGAGCGGTTTCGACCGCCCCAACATCCGCTACTCGGTAGTGCCGAAGAACAACGCCAGGGCGCAGCTCGGACGCTTTCTGGAGGAGCGCCACCGGGGCCACGCCGGGATCGTCTACTGCCTGTCGCGCCGGAGGGTGGACGATACCGCCGAGTGGCTCCGCGGCGAGGGCGTCAACGCGGTGCCGTACCATGCGGGACTCTCCGGCGGGACCAGGCAGCGTCATCAGGACCGCTTCCAGCGCGAGGAGGGGGTGGTCGTGGTGGCGACCGTCGCCTTCGGGATGGGGATCGACAAGCCGGATGTGCGCTTCGTCGCCCACCTCGACCTGCCGAAGAGCATCGAGGCCTACTACCAGGAAACCGGCCGCGCGGGACGAGACGGGGAGCCTGCCGACGCCTGGATGGTCTACGGGCTGCAGGAGGTGGTGACGCTCCGCCACATGGTGGAGAACTCGGAGGCCGGCGAGGACCGCAAGCGGGTGGAACTGCGCAAGCTCGACGCGATGCTCGGGTATTGCGAACTGGCCACCTGCCGGCGCAGGACCCTTCTCTCGTACTTCGGCGAGGATCTTCCGGAGCCGTGCGGCAACTGCGACAACTGCCTCGTGCCGGTCACGACCTGGGACGCCACGGAAGCGGCCCGCAAGGCGATGTCGTGCGTGCACCGCACCGGCCAGCGCTTCGGTACGGCCTACCTGATCGACGTGCTCCGGGGACGGGATACCGAGCGCATCCGCCAGTTCGGGCACGACCGGCTGCCGACCTACGGTGTTGGAGCCGACCTCGGGCCCTACGAATGGCGCTCCGTCTTCCGCCAGCTGGTCGCCCGCGGACTGCTGAGCGTCGATGTGGAGGGGTACGGCTCCATCCGCCTCACCGGCGACAGCCGGCCCGTGCTCCGGGGCGACGCGGAGGTGCTGATGCGCCGCGATGTCCGTCCCACCGCGCGGAAGGCGCGCCGGCGGCGCGGGGAGCCCGAACCACCCCCAGATCCGGCCACCTGGGACGAAGCACTCTGGGAGTCGCTGCGCAAGCGGCGCACCGAACTCGCCGCCGCGCAGGGAGTCCCGCCCTACGTGATCTTCCACGACTCCACCCTGCGCGAAATGATTGCGCAGCGCCCTCGCACGTCCGATGATTTCTCACAACTCACCGGTGTAGGGGACACGAAGCTGCGCCGCTACGGGGCGGACTTCCTCGCCGTGATCACTGCGCACGAGGGGGGTTCGGTCCCGGGTTAGCCGACGCCGGGACCGACCCGGCCCGGTACGATCAGACAACGGGGGCTCTTGATGGTCAGATCAGTCTCCGGCCGCCGCGCGGCCGGCAGTTGCGTGAGCGGCGTCGTTCGCGGCAGGGGTCACCGCAGGATGTCCTTTTCGCGGACGGGCGCCCTTCCCGCGATCGCCCTTCTGCCGCTGCTGCTGGCCGCGGCCGGCTGCGGATCCGGCAACCCGGGGGACCGGACGGTCTGGCCGGGCGCCGATTGGCCCGTCTCGACTCCGGAAGCGGAGGACATCGACCCGGCTGCGATCGATTCGCTCGTCGCCGACATCAACGCGGGCAGGTACGGCCTCATCGACCGCTTCCTCCTCATCCGCAACGGCCGCGTGATCGCCGACCATCGCTGGGACCACTCCGGGCGCTACGCGGAACTCCTGGCCGAGCAGGAAGACACGACCCTGCACCAGTACAACTACGATCACCCCGCGTGGCATCCCTACTACCGGGACACCGACCTCCACTCGCTGCAGTCGGTGACCAAGAGCGTCATGTCGGTGGCGTTCGGCATTGCGGTCGACGCGGGACACATCCCCGGCGTGGACGTCGCGGCCTGGCCCTTCCTGGAGGCCTACGGACCCGACCTCAGCGACCCCGGGCGCGCCGCGGCGACGATCGAGGACTTCCTCACCATGCGGAGCGGCATCGACTGGGCGGTCCCGGGTCAGACCTATGAAGACGAGACGCACCCCACCGTGGTCCTCGAGGCCAGCGACGCCTGGATCGACTACGTCGTCGGCCGACCCGTCGGCACGGCTCCCGGCACGCGCTTCGACTACAACGACGGGGTCAGCGTCCTGCTGGGCAGGATCCTGCGGGAAGCCACCGGGCAGCGCATCGATGCCTGGGCGGAGGAGCACCTCTTCGGTCCCATCGGAATCGACGACTACTACTGGAAGATCACGCCCGGCGGCGAAGTCGATTCGGAGGGAGGCCTGTACCTGGCTGCCCACGACCTCGCCCGGATCGGCTACCTTGATGCTGCACGGCGGCGAGTGGGATGGCCGGCAGGTCGTCTCGGAGGAGTGGGTGGGGGCGTCGACCTCCCCCGTGGTCACCGAGCCCGGCTACGGGTACCAGTGGTGGGTCCCCTCCCATGAGAACGGCGAGACCAGGATCTTCGCGGCAAACGGCTACGGGGGACAGTTCCTCCACGTCGTTCCCGAGCACGATCTGATTTCGGTCTTCAACGGCTGGACGCTCCACCAGCGTGCCGAGATGTCAAGCTGGATGGCACTGCAACAGCGAATTCTTCCGGCTGTCAGGCGCTAGCTACCCCTCGCCCCCGCCACCCTCGTCGTCCGCGTTGGCCGCCATGAAGGCCTCCGCGAACGCGGCAAGTTTCTCCTGAAGGGCTTCGCCGAGGGCGTCCGCCGTGCTGCCCGCATCGGCCACGCCCACCGTGGTCGCGTACCAGGTGATCGCCTCGGACAGGGTGATCTGCGTGTCCCGGATCATCTGGGTCGCCTGCTGCACCCGGACGGATACCGAGTAGGCGACCACGCCGGCCACACCGCCCCCGCATTCGAAGGTCACGCGCAGCTCGGGCAGGCCCGGCGATTCGAGCATCTCGCGTTCCGTCAGCAGCGGCACCTCGGCTTCGGTGAGCGCGGCCTCCGCGTCGGCGCGGATCGATTCCGCCGAAACACCGGCCCCTTCACACCCCTGGTTGGTCTCGGCCCTGATGTACAACCCGTTCAGCCCTTCCAGGGTGTAGCGGTTCCACACGGTATCCTGCGCCACCGCTCCCGCGCTGGTCAGGAGGGCCAGCGATAGTGCCGCCAGCAGCCCTCGCACCTTGCCCATCAGAGGCTGCCCCCGCAGGAGCGGCACTGATGGTTGTTCTGCGAACCCAGCTTCTCCAGCAGCGCGACCGTCGCCGGGTGCGGCTGGGCCCGCTGTTCGGGACTGTTGGCCAGATCGGCCGTCGTCTGGCCGCGGCGGCTGATCGCGGCCCCATCGGCGCCCTGGCTGACCAGGTACAGGATCGTCGCGTTGTCGCCCCGCGCGGCTGCGTGGTGGATCGCGTTGAACCCGTCGTGGTCACGCAGATTGGCGTCCACGCCGAGCTCTTCGACCAGGTAGCGGACGGCGGGCAGCCACCCGTCGGGCACGCTGCGATGCTGCTGCGCGACCCTCGAGGTGCCAAATCCCACGCCCGAGGCGGCGTGCAGCGGATGGACGGCGGGCCCGCCGGTCGGGACCGGGGGCAGGCCGGACGGGTCCAGGCGCTCCTCCTGCTCGGGCTGTGCGCCGGGGAAGGCGAAGCGGTTCCGGCCGGGCAGCTTCAGCGTCGACATGTTGGGGTCCGCCCCGTATTCGACGAGCAGCCGCATCGCCTCGACGTCGGCGGCGTAGGCGGCTCTCCAGAACGGTGTCGCTCCGGTGAAGTCGACGCCCATGCGCCCGGCGTTGTAGGCGGCGTACCAGATATGCGTGCTGGTGCGCTGGTTCGGGTCGGCCCCCGCATCCAGGAGAAACCGCATCAATTCGAGGTAGCTGGTCTCCTGCTGCCGGAACGCCGCGGGCTGCGGATACCAGGTCCGCAGCGACCACTCGATGTTGAGCGTCGCGAAGAGAGGCGCCGCGCCGTCGTCGCTCGTGAGGTTCGGGTCAGCGCCCCGCTCCAGAAGATCGCGCGCGAGGTCGTAGTGGCCGTTGATCACCGC
>JAPOOQ010000067.1 GCA_026713345.1 Gemmatimonadota bacterium
CAGTACCATCGGTCTTGCAACGGGGGGCTCCAGTGCGCTGACCGCGCAGGATCGGCTTCTGGCCGCGGACTACCGCGGAGCGGACACGGCGGGCGGGTTGACTGAATCCCCTGTCGGTCAGGAAGTCATCCGGCTACCAGCGGACGACCGGCCACTTGCTGCCGGCTTCGAGGAGGTCTATCGCCTGGGCTCGCTGGATGGAGGTGGCTGGGACACGTTCGGCAGAGTCGCCAGCGTCGGTTTCGATGGTGCCGGCAACCTCTACATTCTGGACACGGGGGCGATACGCATCCATGTCATCGACCTGCAGGGAAACAGGGTGCGCCAGTTCATCGGTGAGGGCGAAGGCCCGGGTGAGTTCGGGGGCGACTTCGCGAGCTCGCTGGCGCTTGCCGTCATGCCGGACGGGCGGGTGACGGTCTACGACACGGGGCGCCTGGGATTCGCACTCTTCGATGAGGACGGCGAGTTCGAACGCACGATCCCCCTGGCGGGTCCGCAGACGCACTTTGCGCTGATCGGCGACCTTCAGGCCACCCCGGGGGCGGATCGGGTTCTCACCACAACCGAGAACGGCTACCTAAGCATGGGCGAGCCGAGTCCGGATGACGAGGCGCCGGATCCCTTCCGGTATGTCCTCAGCTACGATCTGAGCGGTGACCAGGTCGCCATCGATTCGGCCGTGGCGGCATGGAGACCTGCCGGCGATCCGGGAGCTTTCAAGCCCCGGCTCATGGCGGGCGTGCTCCCCAACGGGGCGGTGGTCTACACGGACTCGTCTTCGTACGCAATCAAGGTTGCCATTCCCGGCGGTCCGGTGACGCGGATCCTTACCCGTCCGTTTCAGCCACGGCCCGTGACAGACCGCATGAAGGCCGCCGAGATCGAGCGCCGCTTGGAGGGACTCGGAGACGGGGGCGGCGACCCGATGCGACAACGAATGATCGAATTCCGGCGCGGCCAGATCGAGGAAATGGAGTTTTTCCACGAGATCCCGGTGGTCCTAAGCCTGAAAACAAGCTGGGAAGGCACCATCTGGGTCCGCCACCGACGTGACGTGGGGACGGAGGGTAGCCGGATCGACCTAATCTCGTCAAACGGGCGCTACCTCGGTACATTCGGGCCCGGCTCCACCGCGATGCCTGCGGCTTTCGGCCCGGACGGCCTTGTCGCTTTCGTGGAGACGGATGACATGGATGTGCAGTACGTGGTGGTGAAGCGTCTCCCGGATGGGGTGCGCTGAGTGAAACCGACCGTCTGGAAAGGCTGGGAAGCCATGCAAGCCCATCTGCCGCTCCTCGCCGCCAGCGCATTCGCCCTCACGGCCTGCGGCTCCGGTGACGGGACCGTCGGCCCAAGCGCCGAGGATCGGCCGCTGGGCGCCGACTTCACCGAGGTCTACCGCCTGGGCGGGTCAGACGCTTCCGACTGGGCGCAATTCAGCCGCAGTGGTCCGGTGAGCTTCGACGGATCGGGCAACCTCCACATCCTGGACCCGTTTGCTCCACACGTGGTCGTCGTCGATCCGCGGGGCGAGCTGGTCGGAACGATTGGTGGGGCTGGCGAGGGCCCCGGAGAGTTCCGGTTCCCCTACCACCTCGCGGTCTGGCGCGACGGACGCCTGGCGGTATCGGACATCGCCCGGGGAACGATTCAGGTATTCGGCCCCGGCGGAGAGTTCGATCGTTCCGTGGGGACGGGCACGCTTCCCGAGCTCATCAGGCCGGATCCGAACGCGGACGCCCTCTACGCGCAGGGGTCGGGGCCGGG
>JAPOOQ010000068.1 GCA_026713345.1 Gemmatimonadota bacterium
CAGGTCCAGCCAATTCAGACTCAGCCCGGCGAAATCCCCGCTCCGCAGTCTGCGGAGGCCGCGGCGCGAAAGATCCATTCTCCGCCGTGCCGCCCGAATCTCCGCCAGGTGCGCTTCGGTCACCTCCGCGCAACCCGCCACCCCGGCCAGACGGGCGATCTCGTCCGCCACCGCCGGCGTCCGTGCACACACCCCTTCGTCGCTCTGCACCACAGGCCGCAATGTGTGTAGTGCAATGATCCGTGCCGGGGGGATTTCTGTCCGCGGGCTGCCGGGGTCGGCTTGGCCTTCACCCGAGGCGTAGTCGCGTCGCTGGCCGGGGGTCAATGCGGTTGTGGGGAATACGACGAGTCCGGCAGTTGGGGTTGGCTGCCGACGAACATGACATCTTGGTGTTCTCATTACATGTCGAGTGCGCAATCGCCGCGGCCCGGATGCATCGCCGCCCGAATGCAGCAGGAACTTATCCCACACACATGCCAGCTCCGGCCAGCCCGCCGCCCATGCAACCCTACACTACTGCCGAACGAAGCAAACTGCTCGCCGCCGTCGCCGGAGGCGGCACAAACCCGTCCTGCCCACGCTGCGGCGGCACCTGCGCCGTGATCCGGGCGCGCCCCCGGGAGGATGTCGCCTACGTTCGCGACCGGGTCGTGGTGCGGTGCTCCCGGTGCGGCCGAAGCTGCGGCGCCGAGGTGAACCGGGATCAGGGTGGATAGCCTGAACCTGCTTGACCCACGCGGGGCCGGCGGGCACAATGCTACGCACCTTTCCAGTGCGACTTCGACTGTGGATAGCCCCAGATGGTAAAGAAAACATGACATGTTGTAACGTTCTCATGACAATTCAAGTGGTGGCGCGGCGCGGCGGCGGGTTACTGGTTTTCCTGCCGTTCGCACTACTCCTTTTTCTGGCCGCCCCCGTGGAAGGGCAGACGCGGGAGAGGCCGAACCGCCCGACCGGCCCGTCCATCCTCAAGCTCCAGGCGAGCACCCGGGCGCACGCGCTGGGAGGCGCCTTCTGGCCGGGGAGCGGACACGCCGTCTTCCTCCACCCCTCGCTCATCCCCAGCCAGGGGTTCGACCTCTCGGTCGGGGGCGTCTACGACCGGGACGACGATGGCGACAGGGACCACGATTCGCGGGACCGAGACCGGGACGACGGGCGCCACCAGGCGGACGATGCGTTATACACGGCCCTCAGTGTGGCCACCGGGTGGATGGGAGGCTCGGTCTCCGTAGGCCTGGCAGTCCTCGACTCCCGATACTCGCCGGACATCGATGTCGGGCGCGGGCGCGGGCGCGACCTCACGTCGGCGGAGTGGGCCCGGTTGGCGGCGGCGGCCCGTCTCCGGCGATCCTCGACCGAGTTCGTCAGCGTCGTAGGTTACAACAGGGAAGCCGTCTTCGGGATCGACGTGGGCGCGGCCGCCAAGCTCGTCGGGCTGACGGCGGGCGGCCAGGGCGGCCGGGCCGGCGCGCTGGACCTCGGGGCGTCAAGGGATTTCGGACGCGTGACCGCGGCGCTCACCGTGCAGAATCTGGGGCCCGACCTGGAGCTGGCGGGAGGCCGGGTGCCGCTCCCCCGCCGCCTGGTGCTGGGTGCGGGGACGCGTGGCCGTGCGCCCGTCGGGCCGCTCGACATCGGCGGGGCGTTGCAGGTCGCGTACGAGCGCGGCGGCGAGATCGTGCCGGGCGGCGGGGTCGAGATCGCCTACTGGCCGATCCAGCGCCGGGTCTTCATCCTCCGGATCGGGGCAGTTCGGGTGGTGGAGGGGGATGGCCTGCCGCTGACCTTCGGGGCGGGTTTCGAGGGGGACCGGATCAGGCTTGACTACGGGTTCAGCGATCGGGATCCGGTGGTGGGGCCGCATCGGATTGGGGTTTCGATACGGTAGGACGGGACCGGGAGGGGACCGTCTACTGGCGGTTCGGAGCCTCGAACCGATACCAGTCGACACCTCTCCCGGGAAGACCGGCAGGATCTTCAGGAAGTCGCTCCACCAGCACTACCAGGGTGTTGCCCAGCAGATCGTAGCCTTCCACTCGATCGCGTACCTGCACGCTGCCGACGTAGGTGGTGTCCGAGAAGATGCTGAAATAGGAGAACGCGGCTCGGTCGCGCTGGGTCGCAACCCAGAGCCGGCCCCAGTCATCGTAGATGAGCGACCGACCCGGAATCCTGCCACGCTTGGGGGTCTCGGCGAACTGCAGGACCTGCGCTTCCGGAGGCGTGGCTCCAAAGAGTCGGCGCGCCCGGTACCTCTCGATCTCGGCTTCGGACGGCAGCTCGGGCACATACGTCGGATCATGGAAAGTCGTCACGTCCTCGTTGTCCCACAGTACCATCGTGCTGGCGCATGAGCCGAACGCCCACCTGCCCTCCGGGGTGGCCGCCCCGTCGCTGAGACCTCTTTCACAGTCCATGGCCACACCCAGTTCGCTCGGGTGGGGCAACACGCGCTCCCACAGGATCTCGCCCGACTCGATTTCGAGTTCGATGACGTGCTCTCCAGAGGCGGCCCGCACCGTGTAGGAGCCAACGGCAGTCCGGCCAATAGGGGCCATCGGCACAAAGAGGAACGGGGCTATGGAACTGGATACGATCGCCCCGGTCGGTTCAAAGACGGTCAGGCGGCGCTGGCCACCATCGGACACGCCCACCGTTCCGCCAGGCCCGCGGGTCAGCGAAAGCGCCCCGCCGAACTCGCCGGGCCCTTCGCCTTCCCCGCCGAACGCCCCCACGGTCGACCCGTCACTGTGCATGCAAACGACCCGGACCTCATAGGAGTCGACGACGCAGGCAGTGGTACTGTCAACCAGCGCGATGCGGATACTGCTGCTTAGAGGCACCTCAAAGGCCGCGAAGCGCTCGGCAGGGATAAGAGTGAGGGTGCCCGGCTCGGCCTCCGGGGTTGAGCAAGCCGACAGGGCGGCGACCGCGGCACCAAGAACGACCATCCCGGACCGCTCGCGGTTCCTCGGTCGCCATGCGAAACCGAGCCAGGCATCCTGACTGGCGGGACTCATGCTACTTCCCTTGCTGGAGAGTGGGTTTCCACACGTCGTATGCGACGATGGTAAGGATTGTGTCCGCGCGAGACACAAGAATTCTGGATGGAGGGCGGTACCAGAGCGCCTCATCGAACCGCCGGCTTGCGAGCACACGCCCCGAGCCAGGGTCCACGACCTCAACCACCCAGTCGAAGAGCCGTTCTCGTTCCCCCGCTTCGTACGGGCGATGCTCGTTGGCGCGGGGTGACGGTGCCCAGTCGACATCCGCATCGCGAATGATGGTCCAGACAAGCCCATCCTCATCTTCCCACAGCCCCGAGACCAGCGGAAGCGGGCGCACCGTCTCATCGGTGTACGGCTCGGTAGACTCACGGAACCAGTCGGACAGAATCCGGGTCGACTGCAGCAGTTCTCCGGTAGACGGATCCCAGCGCTCGAGGATATACCTGGCGGGAGCCATCGCCCAGACCGTGCCGTCCTGACCTGGCGCTACCGTTCGGGTCAGGATGTGATTCAAATCCGGGCGATACTGCGGTTCGTCGGTGCCGAAGGATCGAACCACCCGGCCCTCTCGATCGACCACGTGCATGGGATAGCCGATCGACTCACTCGTCCGGATCTGCCCGGCCACGAGAAAAGACCCATCAGGCATAAAGAAAGCCGGAGGAGCGAAAAGAGGCATCGGAAGTGTCCCGGCAAGCGCGCGGTCAGGGCCGAACATCGAGATGCGTCCCTGTGCCAAATCCGGAACGAACAGCGTATCGCCCGGTCCCGGCATCGGATTGACCGCTATTTCGATCTCCCCCGGCCCTTGCCCCGCCCGGCCGATCACCCCGGCGAGGCGGCCATCCGGACCGAACTCCGCGATCTGTGTCCTGTCGAGGCTTGCGGACACGAACGTCCCCGCTTCGGTCTCCCGGAGCCAAGTGAATTCTGGGTTCAGAATACCGGGGTCGTCCGCGTCGGTGATACGTGTGATGTGTTCGAGTTCGATCCGGCAGTCGCCCAAAGGGCATGGGCCGGAAGCTTCGGGCGGGGGCGCCTCCGCACGGCATCCCGCGATAGCCACGCAAAGAAGCACGATCGGGAAAGGGGGGCGTCGTGGCCGCCCTGAAATCATCCGAGCGTGTCCTGGCTCCATCGCGCCACCTCACGATCTCGCGTTATCTGCCTTGTTCATGAATTGTCGGCTCAAGGGGAAGATGGGGGGCTGAGGGAACTCTCGCCAACCCGCCTGGCGTGCGCGAGGTACCGGGTCAGCCTGGTGGCGTCGCTGAAACCGGGTGCCGAGCCGGTGCCGAGCCGGTGATGAGCCGAACGAAAGATCGATACTCACCCAAAGAGAGGGCGGCGAAAGCAGTGCGTACCTGGAGCACCGCGAACAGGAAGCGGCGCGTCAAGTCCGCTAGGCGGTTCAAGACAGCGCTTCCAGTCCGTTTCCAGAGCATCCTGCGTGTCCAGGTCGGTGGTTCGGCGCGCCCTGCTACCCCCGCGGCACCCTCGCCGACAGAAACCCCGGATGGAGCTTTGCAAGCCCCACGTCATCCACCACTACCGTCCCCTTTTGCGTCTGGTCGAACACGAGCGAGACCGTGCGCAGCGTCCTTGGACTGAAGGCTGAATTCTTCGCCGCGAAGTCCGAGAGAGGGATGGAGAAGTGTTGCAGGATCAGTTCCCATGGATCGGCAAAGCGTTGCTCTTCCAGATCCTGGCGGCGCAGGACGCGGATGGTGAGGGGTCGGCGTAGAGGTCCGTAGTCGGTGAGGCTGACCCGGGCGGTGTCGCCGTCCGCGTCGACGGCCGCGATGGTCAGTGCCAGGGGCGGCTTCTCCTCGTCCTCGTCGCCCGAGTCGTCGCGATCCTCCTCTTCGGCCTCCTCCGCGGCGCGGCCTTCCTCGCCCGCATCCCCCTCCCCTTGTTCCTCCTCCTCGTCCTTCGGGGGCCTTCTCGGACCCGGCTCCCGGGCCAGGCCGCCGACATGCATCTCTAGGGTCGTCTCCGCGCCCGCAGACCATTCCTCCGCCAACCCATCCGGCAGCGTCAAGCTGAAGACCGCGGGCGGCGCGGGCTCCTCGGACCCCCGGTAGCTGTTGTTCCACCCCAGCCAGAGCGCCTGGTTCAGCTGCGACGACGAGGTGCTGGTGCGGTTCGCGGAACGCAGGTCGAGCTGGCCCTCGCGCCAGGTGCTGAAATCGGCGCCGTGGAGGGTCACGCCCGGGGCCGACCCGGTGGTCACGTCGATGTCCTCCTCGAAGTCGGCCAGCGGGCGGAAGGACGAGTCCATGAAGCGCGTGATGTACATCGTCTTCGGCAGCCAGCCGCCAGCGACCCGGTGGTCGCGGAAGATCGGGCGGTAGCGGTCGTCGCCCTTCAGCGTGATGTCGAGGAAGGACGACACGAAGACGCGGCCAAACTCGCGCTGGTCCTCAGGCGGGAGAAGGCCGTCCAGTTCGAGGATGCGGGGGCTCCGCGGCCCGTTGTCGTGCGCGCCCCAGACGGTGTTCCACTGCCCGTGGTTGGCGCGATAGACGTAGACGGCGGACTTGAAGTGGTCGGGGGATTCCATGGCGGTCCCCGCGGATCCATTGCCGGCGGCGGCCACGGCGGCCCCCGCGCGACCATCGGTGAAGCCCACGCGGTTGAACTGCCGCAGCCCGTGGAAGCTGGTGACGTCACCATCGTGCGAGCCGTGGAAGACGAGGTAGTTGACGTCGGTGAGGGGCGCGCGCTGGTCGGCCGGCAGGGACTGGCCGTCCACCGGGGCGATAGCGATCACCGCCTTGATGTCGAAGCCGAAGTCGAACTCGAATGACGCGTCGTCCGGGTAGCGGGTCAGCCGGTTGAAGGCGGCTGCGAGCGCCACCGCCTCGCCGCCGCGGGAGTGCCCGATGAGCCCGATGTTGCCCAGGTCGACCCGCCCGTGAAAGGGATTCTCCGGGTCTTCGGCGAAGCGCCGCCAGGCCTGCAGGTGCTTCAGCAGCATCCACCCGCGCCCGTCGTTCTCGCCGCGGATGCCGCCGTTGATGAAGTTCATGTCCACGGACGCAAGGATGTACCCCCGTCTCGCGAGCAGCTCGCCGAGCCAGTCGTACCCGGGGTCCGAGAAGTCGCGCATGTTGTGGTTGCCGTGCACGACCAGGACGAGGGGGTGGGGGCCGGGGCCGTCGGGGTACCAGACGCGCGCGTTGACGGGAAAGCTGTCGGGCGAGAACCCCCAGTACCGGTTCCGGGACTTCGCCGAGTTGCCAAGGCTAACCAGCTTGGAGGCGTCGACGGATTCGGTGACGATCGCCACCGAGTC
>JAPOOQ010000069.1 GCA_026713345.1 Gemmatimonadota bacterium
AGTTCGGCAGCCGCCCCGGAATGTAGCCGGTGGTTCCGGCGGCCGAGGTCACCGCGGCGAGCCACCACGCCAGCGTGAGGAACAACATCGCGATCATCATCGCCTTGCCCCCGCTGACCCAGGCGTCGATGCACTCCTTCATGTCGAGCAGCCGCTGCGAGATCGACAGCGCTGCGGCGACCAGGCATCCGGCGAGGGAGCCCCAGAGGAGGGTGTTGAAGGGGTCGGCGGCTCCGAAGATGTCCCTGAGCGAGGCGTCCGCACCCGCCGCGGCGCTCCCCGACGTGTAGAGTCCGGCGAGGACGACGGTGACCACCGTCAGGACCGGAATCCCTGCATTCCACCACCGCTCCGGCGCTCCCTCCTTGGGGTTCACGAAGCTCTCGGAGATCTCGGCGGCCGGCCTCGATCCCGGGCGCAGGACTCCCCCGCCCGACGCGGCGCGGGCTTCGGCGCGCGCCATGGGGCCGAAGTCCCGGTTCATGAACGAGGTCAGAAAGACGAACGCAAGGGCGAGCAGGGGATAGAAGAGATAGGGAATGGTCTCGAGGAAGACGGTGTAGGGACTGAGCCCGGCCAGGAACGCCTGGTCGGCGCCGGTTGCTTCGCCGGCCGCGGCCCCGAGACCTCCACCGATCAGCGACACCTCGTACCCCACCCAGGTGGATACGGGAACCAGCGCCGCGACCGGCGCGGCGGTCGAGTCCACCAGGTAGGCGAGCTTCTCGCGGGACACCTTCAGGCCGTCGGTGATGGGGCGCATGGTGTTGCCCACGACCAGCGTGTTGGCGTAGTCGTCGAAGAAGATCCCGAGGCCGGCCAGACCGGTGGCGATCTTCCCGCGGCGGCGGTTGCTGGCCAGCGGCGTCACCGCCCGCACCACCCCGCGGGTGCCCCCGTTTCGGCTGATGATGCCGACCATCCCCCCCAGGAGCATGCTGAAGACCAGGATCTGGGTGTGGCCGCCGTCGGTATCGCCGAGGGCGGGGACCACGTACAGGTCGACCACCCTCCACGTGGCCAGGAGCGGGTTGTACCCCACCACCACCAGCGCGCCCAGCCAGATCCCGGCCAGCAACGCGGTGATCACCTCCTTGAAGATGAGCGCCAGGACGATTGCGACGAGCGGCGGCAGGATCGACACCCAGGCGGGTGCGAAGGGCCGGGAGATCGGGGTGACCGAGTCGCCGGCGCCCACCTGGAGCGGCAGGGCGTCGCGCGAATCGATGGCGATGTTCCTGAATTCGCGGACCTCCCCGGGCCCAACCGGTCCCGAGGCGAGGAGGGTGCCACGCGCGTCCCGGATTTCGACCAGGGTGGACAGCTCGGGGGCGCCCTGCACCGCGATGGTGAAGGGGACCGACGAGAGGATGACCTTCGGAGCCTCGACCACCTCCTGAGCGCCGGTCCCGGCCGGGACGGCGAGGAGGATGAGCGTAGCGAGCAGGCTGAGCGGGCCGGGGGCTGGTCGGGACATGGGTGCTCCGTGCGCGGTTGTCGGTGTGTGGTGGACCGGGATCTCGCCGGCGTCCAGTCGTCCATCATCATGTTGGCTGGCCGCCCGGGGTGCAATTACCTTACCTCCCGGGCGAGAGGGCCGGCATCTTCCGACAGGAGCGCGAGACGACAACGTGACGGCCGCTGAACCGACGGTGCTCATGGACGGCGTGGCCGTGAGGCGCGCCGTCGACCGCATGGCTCACGAGATCCTCGAAAAGCTGGGCGGCACCGGGAACATGGTTCTCATGGGGAT
>JAPOOQ010000070.1 GCA_026713345.1 Gemmatimonadota bacterium
CAACAACGTGATCCCCGCGATGAATGCGGTGCGCGACGTGGCCGACCGGATGGAGAAGGTGATTCCGGACGATCTGTGGCCGGTGCCGAGCTACCGCGACATGCTGTTCGTGAAGTAGCGACGCCGAAGTAGCGAGGAGACTGCGGATGCGAGCGAAGGAAGCGATGAAGGGGGCGGCGTGCGTGCTGGCGGTGGGGCTGGTGGCCGGGGCGGGCGCCGGCTGCGCGGGCGGTGATGACGGTGGTGCCCAGGGCGTGCCGGAGGTGCAGCTGGGCGAAGCCGAGGCGGTGTGGGCCGAGGCCTTCGCGGTGGTCTCGACGGTGCGCGAGCTGCCGGACGGGCGGGTTCTGGTGGCCGACCCGCTCGGCCAGGTGGTGGTGTCGCTGGACATGGAAGCGGGCGTGGCCGACACGATCGGCGGGGTGGGGGAGGGTCCGGCCGAGTACCGTCAGCCCGACGCGGTGTGGCCGCTGCCCGGCGACCGGACGCTGCTCGTCGATCTGGGGAACGGGCGCCTCACGGTGCTGAGTCC
Organism: Gemmatimonadota bacterium; assembly: GCA_026713345.1. Lineage (GTDB taxonomy): Bacteria > Gemmatimonadota > Gemmatimonadetes > Longimicrobiales > Gaopeijiaceae > Bin94. Next base: position 533 of record JAPOOQ010000070.1, read on the forward strand.
GGAGCTGGAGTTCGGCGACACGCGTCCGTACGCGGTCATGGACCCGGCGGCGGGCACGATGGCCGTCGCGATCCCGCAGGGGGTGGACGCGATGGGGCGGGTCTACTTCAGGGGATTGCCCGGGCTCGGCGAGATGACCGATTCGGCGAAGATCGTGCGCATGAACCCTGAGACAGGCGACTTGCTGACGGTCGGGATGTTCAAGCAGCCGGACGTTGTCCGGGAGGAATCGGGAGGCCCAAACAACCAGAATGTGTCGGTGACCCCGGTCCCTCTGTCGCCGCAGGATGCGTGGGGAGTGGCGCAGGACGGCCGTGTGGTGGTCGTGAGGGCCGGCGACTACCATGTGGACTGGCTCAAGGCTGACGGGTCGATCACCAGCGGCCCGCCCGTGCCCTATGCGCCGGTGTCGATCGGGCAGGGTGAGAAGGAAGAATGGCGGGATGGCCGGTCGGAAACGGGGGGCGGAATGTCGATTTCCGTCGGTATTGCGAACGGAGACATGCGGATTACCGCTTCGCGGGGTGGAGCGCTCGACGACGACGACGCCCTGGACGCATACCCGTGGCCCGAAGTGAAGCCGGCCTTCTTCGGTCAGCCGGTCCCCGTCGACCGGATGGGACGCGCCTGGGTCCGGCGCCACCAGCGGGCGGGGTCGGCGCCGCGCTACGACCTCTTCGACGGCACCGGCGTGCTGGTGATGAGCGTCGAGCTGCCGATGAACCGGCGCGTGGTGGGTTTCGGCGAGAGCGCGCTCTTTGCGGTGCGGATGAACGAGTTCGGGCTGCAGTACCTGGAGCGCTACGCGGTGCCCTGAGGGGGGACGCGCAGGACGGCGCCCGACAGCGTAGCCGGGCGGCCGTCCAGCTCCGCGAGGCGGGCGATCCCGGCCTTGCCGAGGCGCAGCATCGGGATGGTGGGGTAGCCGAGCTCCCGCGCGACGAGGATCCCCAGCACGAGGATCGCGTCCGGCTGC
>JAPOOQ010000071.1 GCA_026713345.1 Gemmatimonadota bacterium
CGTGACCTACGCGTGTACGCTGGCCATGACGGAGGATGCGGACGCTTCGACGCTCAGGGGAGCGGCGCGTCGGGTTGCACACGGTTGGTGGGATAGTCTGCCATGACCAGGAGTTTTGCGGACTTCCACAGTCACCTCGTACCCGGTGTGGACGACGGTTCCCGCAGCCTGGAGGAATCCCTGCATTCGATCGACCGCATGGTGAGCGCGGGAGTCACCCGGGTGATCACCACGCCCCATTACCGGGCCTCCCTCGCCAACCAGGGCGAATTTGAAGCGTACATGGCCTATCTGGACCGCCGGTGGGAGAAGGTGCAGCGCGCCGTGGCCGACGCCTACCCGCACCTGGACTTCCGGCGTGGCTTCGAGGTACGGCTGGACACCCCCGCACCCGACCTGACAGACCCGAGGCTTCGCCTGGGCGGCACCCCTTTCGTGCTGGTCGAGTGGTCCATGTTCACCGCTCCGCCGGGGGCACCGGAGCTGCTTGCCCGGCTGGCCGCCGCAGGTCATGTCCCGATCGTCGCGCACCCCGAGCGCTACGCCGGCATCGACGAGGACCTGGACGCGGCGCGGGCCTGGAAGGAGGCGGGAGCCCTTCTGCAGGGGAACTACGGGTCCCTGGCGGGCCAGAACGGGCCGCGCGCCCGCAAAGTCATCTTCAGGATGCTGGAGGAGGGTCTCCTGGACTACCTCTGCTCCGACTTCCACGGTCGCCCCGAGTACACGTTCTACCTGCCCGATGGCGCCACCGAGCTCACCCGGCGGGGCGGAGGCGGACAGCTGGACCTGTTGGGCAAGGTCAATCCCCGCCGACTCTTCGAGGGAAAGCAGCCCCACCCGGTGCCTCCACTGCAGCTGGACGACCCGGTCAATCGGATTTTGCACGGTTTTCTGACATGACACGCCTAGCGGCAGCCGCTACCCGGCACCCTCGCCTGGCCGATTCCCTGCTGGAACTGTCCGATCTGGCGCGCGAGGTCGCCGGCAGCTGCGGCGCCGATGTCAACGCCTACGCGGACTGCGCACTCGAAACGCTCAGCCGCGGCGGCAAGCTGCTCTTCTGCGGCAACGGGGGTTCGGCCGCCGACGCCCAGCACCTCGCCGCCGAGTATGTCGTGCGCATGTCCCGCGACCGGCGTGCGCTCCCCGCCGTGGCCCTGACCACCGACACCTCCGTCCTGACGGCCTGCGCCAACGACCGCGGATACGAGGAGGTCTTCGCGCGGCAGATGGAGGCACTCGGTCGCCCGGGGGACCTGCTCGTCCTGCACTCGACCTCGGGCGAATCGCCGAACCTGATCCGCGCCGCGCGGGCGGCCGCGGCCTCAGGGGTGCGCACGGTGGGCGTTCTGGCCGGGGGGGGCGGCAGCCTGCGGACCCTGGTCGACATCGCGGTGATCCTGCCGACCCGCAGCGTCTCGCGGGCGCAGGAGGTCCAGCTTGCGATCGGGCACATCGTCTGCCGGCATGTCGAGGAGACCCTTTTCGGCGGCGGAACCCAACCCCGCGAGGGAGCAGATACGTGAGCGGACTGGACTTCGGACTCGAGGGCAAGCGCGCCCTGGTGACCGGTGGATCGCGCGGCGTCGGCAGGGCGACCGCCGAACTCCTCGCCCGCGCAGGCGCGCACGTGGGCATCTCCTATCGCAGCCGGGCCGCCGAGGCCCGCCACGTGGTGGACCGCGTCCAGTCGCTGGGGGTGCAGGGCTGGGCGGAAGGGGGAGACCTGACCGACCGCGCCGTCGTGCGCCGGTTGTTCACGCGCGTCGATGACGAATTCGACGGGCTCGACATCTTCGTGGGCAATGCGGGGATCTGGCCGGTGGCCGATGTTCCCCTGTCCGAGATGGACGACGAGCGCTGGCACACCACCGTCGCGGTCAACCTGGACTCGATCTTCTTCACCACCCGGGCCGCGCTCCAGCGGATGAGCGACGACGGGCGCGTGGTGCTGGTGAGCTCGACCGCGGCCCAGCGGGGCGAAGCCTTCCACTCCGACTACGCCGCCACCAAGGGCGCGATCATTTCACTGGTGAAGGGACTCTGCGTCGAGGTGGGACGCCGTGGAATCACGGTGAACGCGGTCGCGCCCGGCTGGATCGACACGGAGATGTCCGCCAGCGCGCTGCGTGGGCCGGAGCGGGCGGCGATCGACGATGCGATTCCGACCGGCAGTGTGGCCACGGCCGAGGACGTGGCCGGGCCGATCGTGATGTTGTGTTCGCCCCTGGCGCGCCACATCACCGGTGAGATTCTCAACGTCAACGGGGGAGCGGTACTGGTCGGGTGAGCGTCCGCATCGAGGTTCCGGGCCCCGTGCGGGAACTGGTCGAGAAGCTGGAGAAGGCCGAATTCGAGACCTGGACCGTCGGCGGCGCGGTCCGCGACGCGCTCCCGGGCAGCCCCGCCGACCGGGAAGACTGGGACCTGGCCACCCGCGCCACCCCGGAGCAGATGCGGCGCGTCTTCCGTCGCACAGTTCCGCTCGGCCCCAGGTACGGCACGCTCGGCGTCTTCGGCAGCGACGGCGTTCTCTACGAAGTCACCACCTTCCGCCACGACGTGGTGACGTACGGAAGGAAGGCCCTCGTGGCCTTTGCGAAGACGCTCGACGAGGACCTTGCGCGGCGTGACTTCACCGTCAACGCCATGGCCTGGCACCCCCGCCGCGAGGTCCTCCACGACCCGCACGGGGGCGAGCGTGACCTGCAGGCGGGGCTTCTGCGTGCGGTGGGCGACCCCGCCGAGCGCTTCCGCGAGGACTACCTGCGCGTGTTGCGCGGGCTGCGCTTCGCGGGATCGCTCGGGCTCGAGATCGAACCGGGCACCTGGGCCGGGATGACCGCCGCCGTGCCCGGCCTCGACCGCCTCTCGCGGGAACGGGTCCGGGAGGAGTTGATGAAGGTGCTGGCCGCCCGCGAGCCGTCCCGCACGCTGCGCCTCTACCGCCGCTGCAGCGCCCTGGACCGGGTGTTCGGCGAGATGGCGCACGTGGCGGGCCGGGGCGCGCTCGCCACGGTGGACGCGGTTGAGGAGCGCGGTGGGACCGGGGCCGCGGGGGGCACGCCGATCGGTCTGGTCCGGCTGGCGGCGCTGCTGCTCTTCGGGGGGGGCGCCGCGAGGGAGCCCGCCACGGTAGCCGGGCTGCTCGTCGGGCTGCGCTTTTCCGGGGACGAGGTGGAGCGTGTGACCGCTGCGATGAGCGGGGGCCTGGGGCCGACCCGGCAGCAGATCGCCGACCCCGTGGCGCGGCGCCGCTGGGTGGCCCAGACGGGGTGGGGCGGGGTGCGGGACGTGTTCCGGGTGTGGGTCGCCGCCCTGCGCGCGGGGACCGCCACCCGGGACGAGGACGAGGTGCGCCGTGTGATCGCGGCGGCCCGGCGGGACCGCGATGCGGGTGTGCCCCTTTCGGTGGCGGATCTCGCCATCGCGGGGCGCGACCTGGTGGCGCGGGGATGGGAGCCGGGACCGGGGATCGGCAGGGCGCTGCAACGGTTGCTGGATGCGGTGTGGGAGGACCCACCGCTGAACACGCCCGCCGCGCTCCTGGAGATGGTGGCCGCGATGGAGGAAGGGCCGTGAACGCACCGTGAGCGAGAATCGCGACCTGTTCGGGGGTGGTGGGGCGGGAAGCCCCGCCGAGCCCGGGTCCCCCGCGCCCCTCGCCGCGCGCATGCGGCCCCGGATGCTCGACGAGTTCCGTGGGCAGACGAAGGTCGTCGGCCCCGAGGGGCCTCTGCGCGCGATGATCGAGAGCGGGCGCATCTCCAGCTTCATCCTGTGGGGGCCGCCGGGGTGTGGGAAGACGACGCTGGCCCGGCTCGTAGCCGCCTGTGCGAACGCTGCCTTCGTCTCCTTCAGCGCGGTCACCGAGGGAGTCGCCCGCGTGCGCGAGATCATCGCCGAGGCGCGAACGCGTCGCCGCGCGACGGGGCGGGGGACCATCCTCTTCTGTGACGAGATCCATCGCTTCAACAAGGCACAGCAGGACGCCTTCCTGCCGGTGGTGGAGGCCGGCGAGATCGTGCTCATCGGCGCGACCACCGAGAATCCGAGCTTCGAGGTGGTGCGGCCGCTGCTCTCCCGCGCACCCGTCGTGGTGCTCGAGCCCCTGTCGCCTGACGAACTGGCGGCCGTCCTCCGAGACGCGCTCTCGGACCCGGAGCGAGGCCTTGGCGCCCTGGAAATCCAGGCCCCCGAAGAGGTGCTGGGCCGGATCGCCGAAGCCGCGGATGGTGATGCAAGGCGTGCGCTCGGGATTCTGGAGCGGGCGGTGGAGTTGGCCGGCGGCGGCGAGACACTGACGCTGAAAGTCGTCGAGACCGCCATCCAGCGGCGGTTCGCGGTCTACGACAAGTCCGGCGACCAGCACTACGACCACATCTCGGCGCTGCACAAGTCCGTTCGCGGCGGAAGTCCGGACGCCGCCCTGTACTGGCTTGGGCGCATGCTGGACGCCGGAGAGGACCCGATGTACATCGCGCGCAGGCTGGTGCGCATGGCCATCGAGGACATCGGCCTCGCCGACCCCGGCGCTCTCTCCGTGGCCGTGGCCGCACGGGACGCCTTCCGCTTCCTGGGATCGCCCGAGGGAGAACTCGCCCTCGCACAGGCGGCCGTTTACCTGGCTGGGAGTCCCAAGTCCAACCGCCTCTACAAGGGCTGGGGCCGCGCACTGCGACGCGCCCGAGAAACACCCGGCGAAGCCATCCCGTTACATCTGCGCAACGCCCCCACCCAACTCATGAAGGACCTTGGCCACGGAAGAGACTATCTTTACGATCCGGATCAGCCCGGCGGCGTTGCGCGCCAGCAATACCTGCCGGCCGGCATGGAGGGCGAGGAGTACTACCGCCCCGGGGACGCCGGCTGGGAGGCGGAGCTGGGGCGCCGGCTGGCCGAGTGGCGACGCAAGAGGAGGTAGCGGCCCATTCCAACTCAGCTCCTGGACCCGCGCAAGCCGGTCGAACGTGCGATCCTGGTGGGCGCACCCCTCGGGACCGAGGCCGGAGAGGAAACGCAGGAACACCTGGCCGAGCTGCGCCGCCTGACCGATACCGCCGGGGGGCTGGTCGCCGGGGAACTCGTCCAGCGCCTCCGCGCGCCCAATCCGCGGTACTACCTTGGCAAGGGGAAGGCTGCGGAACTCGCCGAACTGGTGCGTCAACGGGAGGCTGAGCTGGTGATCTTCGACGACGAACTCACACCCGCCCAGTGCAAGAACCTGGAGAAGCTGTGCGGCGCACGGGTGATGGACCGCACCGAGCTGATTCTCGACATCTTCGCGACCCGGGCCCGCAGCTACGAAGCGAGGATGCAGGTCGAACTCGCCCAGCTTCAGTATCTGCTCCCCAGACTGCGGCGGATGTGGGTCCACCTGTCCCGGATTCAGGGCGGCATCGGCTTTCGCGGCCCGGGGGAGACGCAGCTGGAGACCGACCGCCGGCTGATCGGCACGCGGATCTCGGAGCTGAGACGCAAGCTCCGGGCGGTGGCGCGCGCCCAGGCCACCCAGCGCAAGGGACGCCACGGCCATTTCCGTGCCGCCCTGGTGGGATACACAAATGCCGGCAAGTCGTCGCTGCTGCAGGCGCTCTCCGGCTCGCGCCAGTTCGTGGAGGACCGCCTCTTCGCCACGCTCGATCCGTCGACGCGTGCGGTTCCCCTCGGCGACCGCTACGAGGCGCTGCTCACCGACACGGTGGGCTTCATTCGCAAGCTGCCGCACCACCTCATTGCCTCGTTCCGCACAACCCTGGAGGAGGCCCGCGAAGCGGACGTCATCCTGCACGTCGTCGACGCGTCCCACCCGGACCGGGACGGACAGCGCGAGGTCGTGCGCCGGGTGCTCGACGAACTGGGGCTGGGCGGGCGCCCCAGGATCCTGGTCTTCAACAAGATCGACCTGCTGTCGGGGGATGAGCTTCTGTCGCTCAAGAAGCGTGCTCCGGGCGGGCCGGAGTCCCGCGCGCTGTACACCGCCGTGCCGAAGCCCACCACTCTGGAGCCCCTGCGGCGTGCGCTCAAGCAGCGCATTGAGGACCGGCTGCAGCGGATCAGCGTGGAGTTCCCGGCACGCGCGGGCAGGGTGCTCTCGGCGATCTACGAACGCGGGGAGGTACTGTCCCGCAGCCAGGAGGGAACCACGGTCCGGGTCGTGGCCAAGGCGCCCCCGGCGCTCGTCGGATGGCTGCGGGCACGCGGCGGTGTCCGAGTCGTCGATGGAGCTTGATGACAACAGGATAAGGAAGTTTACATGAGACTTTACATCAACATCGATCATGTGGCCACGGTGCGGCAGGCCCGCAGAACCATCGAACCCGATCCCGTGCGGGCCGCGGTGCTCGCGGAACTGGGCGGGGCCGGCGGGGTCACCGTGCACCGCCCCCTCGACATTCGCCACGTCTCCCCCCGGGACGTGGAGCTGCTCATGCGGACGATCCGGACCGGGCTCAACCTGGAGGTCTCGTCGCGGGAACGGATGGTCGATTTCGCGGTGGGAGTGGCGCCGATGGCGGTCACCCTGGTGCCCGAGAGCCGCCAGGAGGTCACGACAGAAGGAGGACTCGATCTCGGCGCGGCGGAGGTGCGGCAATCCGTCGCCACCGCGCTCAGGCGCCTTGCGGACGAAGGGATCCGCTCCTCCCTCTTCATCGATCCCGACAGCGAGACCATCGACCACGCGGCGGCGCTGGAGACGGACGCCGTGGAACTGCACACGGGGGAGTACGCAAACGCGTTGACGAGTCACGAGAAGGCGGACGAACTGGCGCGGCTGGCGCGGGCGTCCGAGTACGCGCACGGAGCCGGACTGGCCGTGCACGCGGGACACGGCCTGACCTACGAGAATGTGGTGCCGGTGGCCGCGCTGCCCCGGATCGAGGAGCTGAACATCGGGCACAGCGTGGTGTCGCGCGCCATCTTCACGGGGCTGGAGCGGGCGGTGCGCGACATGCGGACGATCGTGGATGCGGCCCCCTCCCGTGTGGCGCGTCCCGGCGAGTGGGTTCACCCCATCGGATACTGACCAAGACCTGGCTAGACTTAGCTAAGCTAATCTGGAGAAGAATGCATGCGAGGCCGCTGGATCACGCTGCTCGGACTGGGGATCGCCCTGGCCCTCCTCTGGTGGCTCTTCCGGGACGAGGACCCGGCGGAGGTATGGAGCCACATCCGCGGCGCGAACTTCTGGCTCCTCCTTCTGGCGGTCACGCTGAGCACAGCGACGTTCCCGGTAAGGGCGATCCGGTGGCGCTACCTGCTTGCGCCCGCCCAGCCCGCCGCCCCCTTCCGGTCCCGCTTCGAGGCCGTGTGTATCGGGTTCATGGCCAACAACCTCCTGCCGCGCGTGGGCGAGTTCGCACGGGCCTATGCCTACAGCCGCCGCGAGCCGGTGCCCGCCGCGACAGCCTTCGCCACGCTGGTCGTCGAGCGGTTTCTGGACGGGATCGCGATCCTGCTGCTGCTGCTGCTGGCGCTCGTCAGCCCCGGATTTCCCGCTGGCGACCTACCCCCGGAAATCGTCACCGGCATCCGGGTGGTCTCCGGCTTCCTGGGCCTCGTGGTCGTGGGCTCCGCCTTCCTGCTGGGCGCGCCCGGGCCGGCCATGCGTACCGCCGCGTTGTTCGCGCGCACGCTCCTTCCGGCCCGGTGGGCGGACCCGTTCGTCAGGCTTCTGAGGAGCTTCGTGGAAGGACTGGCGTCGCTGCGCGGATGGCGGC
>JAPOOQ010000072.1 GCA_026713345.1 Gemmatimonadota bacterium
AGAGGGCCTCGGCGATGTCCGCCTCGGCGTCACGCATCAGGCGCTGGAGCTGCTGACGCGCCGCTTCCACGTCGGCCCCATCGACCGCGTACGGCTCCCCGCGCCAGCCGTCGCGGTGGTCAGGCAGCCGGACGGGCCGGCCGCCTGTGAAGATGGTGGCGCGCCCCGTCGTCACCTGGTCGAAGCGGGCCGGTTCCATCGTGCTGGTCCGGGCCGCGCGGTCGCGCACTTCGCAGACGCAGACGTTCGAAGAGACGCTCGTGGCGAGGGTCAGCCATGACTCGATCCTCAACCGGGCGCCGCAAGCCGTGGGAACGCTGAAGAGGGCTGGCCGATTCTGACCCTCGCGGCGTCGCCATCGCGCAGAACCCGGTCCGCTGTCTCGATAGACCGGACCCACCCCGGCCACAGGTCCTGGTCGGCGATCCACAGGCCGACGGCGGCACCGCGGGAGGCCGCCCGGGCGTCGAATCGGACCTCGAACGCGCTCGCGCCGGGGGGCAACTGGAGCGAGACCTGTGCGGGCACGCCGCTCTGAAGCTCTGCGGCGTCCAGGGCGAAGGCCGCCTCGGCGAGCTGGCCGTCGTCCATGACCACGGTGGCTTCGGGGTCTCGACCCGACACGCCTTCGTTCCAGCCGAGGAACGTCGCGGGCGGCCGGGCCTCGGCCCGCACGCACACTTCGGCACCTTCGGGGTAGAAGCCGTCAAACGAAAGCGGCACGCTCTCGATCCTGTTCCCGTACCTGGGCGACACGGGTAGTGCCCTTGGGAGATCCTCGGCGCGAAACGCGATCGGCGTCCGCGAGCCGTCGGCAGTTCGCTCCGCTCTCGCATCACCACGCGACCGCCACCCGGACCCCGAGCCGCTCCCTTGAGAACAGCGGCCTGAGTGCCACCCGCCGCCCCGGCGCACGGCGGTAGATGTCTCTCTGGTCCCGCCTCGCGCCGTCGATGAGCGCGCCGATCCCTGCCCCGATGCCGCCGGCCAGGCCCACCGTCACCAGGAGCCCCTCGGCAACCGCATCCGCGGGGAACTGGCCGTCTTCCTTCACGAAGTAGAGGAACACCGCGGTCGCGGGAATGGAGCCCCACAGGAAGCCGCGTTTGGCGCCGTCCTGCAGCGGGTCGTCCCAACGCTGGCGGATGCGGGTAACGGCCGCCTCGTCGAGCTCGAGCGGGACGCCGCCGGCGAGCACGGTCAACGACGTCGGCGAGATGTCGAGAACGCGACCTTCGAGCACCTGGCCGCGGTGGGTGACACGGACATCTTCGCCAAGCTCGACCAGCTCCGCGAGTTCGCGGAAGGAGTCAACGGGCTGTGCCCCGGCCGGAACGACCGCGAGGGCACTCACCAGGACGGTTCGGAACAGCACGGCGCACCTCCTCGTCACCACGCGACCGACAGAACGGCACCGGCCCGCTCCCTCGACACCAGCGGCGAGATCGCCATGCGCCGCGGTTCGCGGACATACAGGTCCCGCAACCTGTCCGAGCGGAGGCTGTCGAGCGTCGCACCGATCAGCGCTCCGGCTACGCCGGTCAGGACGGGCAGCGCCAAGCTGGCCTCTTCTGAGCCCGTGCCGATGAAGGCGGCCAGCAGCGAAGGAGCGACGCCCACCGCGAACCCGAGTACTGCGCCGTCCGCGATCGGATCGTTCCAGCCCTGCCGCACACGCCGGACGCGGGCCTCGTCGAGCTCGACCTTGCTACCATCGGCGAACACGCTCAGGGAGGTCGGCGAGACGTCGACGACCTGGCCCACGATCACCTTCCCGTGCGGCGCGGTGGTGACCAGGACGGCCTTGCCGAGCTCGATCAGCTCCGCGAGCTCGCGGAACGAGTCGGCGGGCTGCGCCCCCGCGGCCGTCGGCAGGACCGCGAGGGCGCACGCCATGAGGAATCGCGTCGGCACGCTGGTTCTGGGCTCCTTCATCGTGAACCTCCTTCGCCCCGTACTGCGCGAGGGGCGGTCGGAACGGCTCACGGTGACCGCAGTCTGGAGGCGCTGAAGCGCGAGGCCGCCCGGAAGAATGGACGAAGGCCCTCGCGCTGGATCTCTCCAGAAGCGACCGACCCGGAAGGTGATCACGTGCTAGCCCGTTTCCTGCGGGGCGACCCGGGAACGGGGCTTCGGCCGGGATTGTCAGGGCGGCCAGCCTTTCCGGATGGCCTCGTCCTCCAGTTCTCAGAGCGACGACGCTATCGGGCATGGCTGGAAGCTACCGCCACCAGTGAGTAGTGTAAACCGGCATTCCAGAATATCCCATCGAACCCGCAGCAATCCGGGCTGTAGGCTGGCGTACGTCGTGCGAAGCAAGGGAGCAGATCCATGACCGTCGAGGCCTGTGCAGAAAGCCGCGGCCGCGGGTGCGTGGGTCAAGCATACCGTCCTCATGGGTCGGATAAGCGGGGTTCCGTTAACCTGATGTCGGTCGACGGGACGGGTCCACCGTTTGTCCAGGGCCGTGTCGAGCACCGACGCGGGCAGCTGCAGCCTGCCTACTTCTTGGGGGCCTTCTTCCTGCGTTCTGCCCAGTAGGCGGTCATGCGCTCCGATACCGCCTTCTTCTCCGCGGCCGTCATCTCCCGGCGCTTCCTCTGCGGCTTGGCTTCGGGCTGGCTCTCTGTGGTGGCGGCGGTCGCCTTTCTCGGCGAGGAGCGCCGCGAGGCAGAGCGCGGCGCCGGGGCGGAGGCTCCCAGGAGTTGCTCCACGTCGGTCAGCGCCTTGATCTCGGCCTGGAGGCGGTCGATTTCGCCTTGTCGGTCGGCAATTGCCTGTGCGATGACATTCATGGTGCTGGAGAGTAATGGTCCTGCGATGGGGATGTCAACGAATTGGGGTTCGCGCCCTTGGAGGGGCAGACGGTGCTCGCCACGCCGTCGACGATGCGGGCGGAGCTCCAGCCCGTACCGCGCGCTGATCGCTACGGGCTAAGATGACTGAGATGAGCACCACCCGCTGACCACGGTGGCCGGTTGGCGGCGGTTGGGCGACGCCCCTGGGCCGTCACGGTTCCCGGGGGCGGTCCGTGAACGCCCCCCTCTCCCAGGGTCCGCCCGTGCGCGGAGCGGCGGCGGGGTGGGTGCCGTCGACGAGCACTACACGCGTGATGACGAGAGCGGTAGGGCTGCGGACCCAGCCTGTCGGGTCGGACCCACCGGATCGGGGTACCATGCGGGCAAAAATGGGAGACCGGTTCACTCATCTCCAAGGAGGGCATGTTGGCAAGAGTCGAGAAACTCACCGTGGCCATGACGAAAACGCAGCTGCTTTCGGATATCGCGGAGAACACGGCGTTGACGAGGCGGCAGGTCGCGGATGTCTTCGAGGCGCTGGATTCGGTCATAGAGCGCCATGTCCGGAAAGGGGCCGTCGGCACTTGCACGATACCCGGCCTCATGA
>JAPOOQ010000073.1 GCA_026713345.1 Gemmatimonadota bacterium
ACCAGCCTTCCCGCCCGCACTCCCGCTTCCTCCTCCAGTTCGCGCCGCGCGCACTCCTCCCAGGTCTCGCCCGGCTCGATGATTCCGGCCGGCACTTCGTAGATCACGCCGCCCGCCGCGTAGCGGTACTGGCGCAGCAGGATCACCTCAGGATCCGGGTCGCCGGCCGCGCCCAAAATCGGAAGGACCGCAGCGGCGCCCCGGTGGCGAACCAGCTCCAGCTTCCCGACCGTGCCATCGGGGAAGCGCACCGTGTCCACGCTCAGGTGCACCACCCGTCCGTCGTGGACCAGGGCGCTGCTCAGCAGGGCACGGCGATCCTCGCTCACGGACCGCCGCTCACTCGTCGTCCCGGTGCACGACCACCGTGCCGATCCCCAGCGCCTCGAGCGGCCCCGCCACCGCGTCCGCATCGCCGACCACCACGGTGCACAGCGCGTCCGGCCGGATGTGACGGCGCGCCGACTCTGCCGCCTGTTCGCGCGTCACCCGGCGCACGCGGTCGCGGTAGGTGTGGTAGTAGTCCCCCGGCAGGTCGTAGACCACCATCCCGGCCATGCGCGACGCGATCTGCCCGGTGGTCTCCAGCCGGAGCGGGAAAATCCCGGCGAGGTAGCTGGTGCTGGCCTCCACCTCCTCCCCCGTCGGCCCCTCCTCCACGATCCCCTCGATCTCGCGGAAGATCTCCTCCGTGGCGGGCCCGGTGACCGCGTTCTCCACCGAGGTGGACACCACGAAGGGGCCCTTCCCCCGGCGCGTCGCGAAGCTGGACCGCACCCCGTAGGTGAAGCCGTTCCGTTCGCGCAGGTTGAGGTTGAGACGGGAGGAAAACGAGCCCCCAAGGATGAGGTTGAGCACCGTGAGGGGGATGTAGTCCTCCACGGATCGCGCTACGCCTACATGGCCCACCCGGATTTCGGACTGCACCGACCCGGGCCGGTGGATCAGGTGCACCGAGCGTCCGGGCCGGCGCGCCGATACCGTCGCCTCGGGCGCCGGATCGATGTCGCGGCTCCATCCGCCGAAGGACCGCTCCGCGAGAGCCAGCGCGTCGGCCGGCTCGATGTCTCCCGCAACGACCAGCGCCGCCTGCGAGGGTCCGTAGCGGGAGCCCGCGAAGGCGTGCGCGTCCACCGGCCCGAGGCCGCCCAGCGAAGAGCTCGTCCCGGCCAGCGGCCTGGCGTAGGTGTCCCCTTCACCGAAGACGAAGCGCGCGTGGGCGTCGGCCGCCAGCGAGCCCGGGTCCATGCTCCGGTGCGCCGCGGAGGCGAGGCGCTGCGCGCGGTAGCGGTCGAAATCGGAAGCCGTGAAGGCGGGCGAGCGCACCATGTCGGCCAGGAGCGGCAGCGCGCCCGGCAGGTGGTCGGCCATGCAGGACAGCGCCGCCGTGGTGGAGTCCCCCCCCGCCGAGACACCGAAGCTGGCACCGATCGCCTCGAGCTCCTTCGCAAGCTGGCGGCTGCCGAGGTGAACGGTCCCCCCCTCGAGGGCGTCGGCGGTAAGGACCGCCAGGCCGCCGCGGCCCTCCGGGGCGGCGGTCTCGCCCGCGCGGATGACCACCATGGCCGTCACGATCGGGAAGGGTAGCTTGTGGACGACCCGCACCTCCATCCCGTTGTCCAGCCGTCCCCGCTCCACGGCGGGGAACGCGTAGGGACGGATCGCGCCGGGCGGGGGCGCGTCGGCTCGGACGCTCACGGGGTCCCGGACCCCGCCTCCGGGTGATACCGCACCAGCACCCGGTTGTCGCCGTGGAGGTAGCGGCCCGCCCACTCCCGCGCCTCGTCCAGCCCGACCCGGCGGAGGCGGCGCAGGTCGTCGTTGAGCCGCGCGGCCGTGCCGAAGTGGGTGGCGTACATCGACAGCAGGTCCGCGCGCGTGTCCACCCGCTGCAGCGCTCTGACCACGCGCGTTTCGGCGCCGATGACCGCGCGGTCGAGTTCCTCGCGCGCGATCGAAGGCGCGTCGTCGAGCACCCCGGTCAGCGCGTCCTCCAGCTCGTCCATCCCGGTGCCGGGCAGTCCGGTGGCGATCGCCAGAAAGATCGCCGCGCCCGACGTCAGGGGGAGGACGTGGCAGGACGCCGCCCGTGCCAGGCCGCCCCGCACCAGGCGGTCGTAGAGGCGCGACGAACGCCCCGTCCCGAGGCAGTACGACACGGCTTCGCCGGGGTAGAATTCGTCGGCGGTGAAGGGGGGCACCCGCGCCGCCGCGTAGATCCGGGGCAGGGGCACCGCCGCGACCACGTCGTCGCGCAGGGTGCCGCCGGTGGTGAAGGGGAGGTCGCCGTCGGGGGGGGGGGGGGGGGGGGGGGGGGGGGGGGGGGGGGTGGGGGAGGGGGGGATCTCGGCGAAGGAGTGCTCGACGCGCCGCAGCGCGTGGGCCGGGTCGAAGTCCCCGCAGATCGAGAGGACAGCGTTGCCGGGCACGTACCAGGTGGCGAAGAAGTCCCTCACATCGTCCAG
>JAPOOQ010000074.1 GCA_026713345.1 Gemmatimonadota bacterium
ACGTACTGGCCGAGCGGGTCGAACTCGAGCACCCGCACGTAGCCGGCAACGTAGAGCCTCCCGTCGCGGCCGAGTGTCATGCCGGACATGCCGCGCTCGAGTTCTCGCGGACCGCCTCCCTCCGGAGTTGGAATGGTCCGGATCCACTCGCCCGTCTCGAGGGAAAAGGCCATTACCGCCTCGGGCTCCTCGTCGTCGTTGGCGTAGAGGATGGCCCTGGTCCGGTCCAGGGGCATGTCTCCGATGGTGCGTATGGCTCGCCACTCGTCGTCGATGATGATCCGCCCGACCGTGGTGTCGATTTCGAGCACCTGCTGGGCAGCCGCGGCAGGCGCACCAGGGACAGCCGCAACGGCAAGCAGTGTCAGGGCCCGACAACCATTCGTCCGAATCATCGCCCGCCTTGCGCTCCTGCCCATCGTATTCCTCTCCGCGTCCAGGTGTGTTCGCCCTCTGATCGTATTCGGTTCACCCCACCAATGCGACGCTCGCGAAGAACACGGGGTTGCTCACTCCAATCAGGCACGCGCCCGGTACTCCACCCCCTCCAACCCCTCAAGCTCCCCATCCTGCGTCCACAGCGTCGCCTCTCCAGCCGAGCGGACGAGTCGACGACATTCATACCCGAGCCTCATCGCGCGGCACCGAGGTGTGGATGCCGCGGACAATCGCAAGACGATTACCGGAATGGCAACCGTTTCAATCGTGGAATCGCAACGCGCACGGCGGTGGAATCGCAACATCCCTGGCGCGACCCAACCGCCCGAAGCGCCGGTCCGCCCCCATGGAGAGACTGCTAGCGCCGCGGCCGGATCCGGTTGTTCACCACGTTGTTGTAGATCGAGCCGAACTGGTAGCTGAAGCCGATCTCGGTTCCGTAGTCGAAGTCGGTCGGGCGCTGCTGGAGCCGCAGCAGCGCCTCTTCGTCGGTGGCGCCGCGCGCGGAGAGGAAGATCTGGTCGTTCACCCAGGACGCGTTGCCCGAGATGTTGACCGTGAAGCCGCGGACGATTCGGATGGAAGCGCCGCCCCAGATCGAGAACCGGCGGAGGTCGGTGTTGTGCAGGTAGAGCGAACCGCTGGCGCCGGCGCCGACGCTGCCCCAGGTCTGCCTCTGGTCGAGCCGCAACTCCATCGACTCCACCCAGCGCGTTTCCTGCGTGACATCGTAGATGGTGCGCTCCGTGTACTCGTTGTAGATCCTCGCCATGCTGTACCGGAATGTGAATGAGCGGCGAGTCGCTTCTTCGTACGGGAAGACGCTGAACTCGAGCGTCGGGGTCACCGCAAAACGCCGGTTCAGGTTGTAGGTGAGGAAGCGCCCCGCGGATCCCATGACGCCCACCGACCAGTGCTCGGCCAGGGAGTAGACCAGCCGGGTGTCCACGTTCCAGCGGGTGCGGTTGTCCCGGAACTCACCGTCGGAAAGATCGATCCGCAGGCGGTTGTGGGCCATTCCTCCGGAGACGCTGAACTTCCAGACGGGCGCGGTGCGCCAGGCCGAGAATCGGCCCTCGAATTCGGTGTTGGAACGTGACGACTCCCCGTCGACGCTGGCGCCGCCGTTCAGGCGGAACACCCAGAGGTTCCAGGGGTCGCTCACCTCGTTCGCCGCCACCATGCCCTCGACCTGCTCGGGCTGTTCGGTCGCAAGCGGGAGGACGGACGCAAGTCCCCGGTAGCCGGACTGGTTCGCGAACACCGCCAATCCCAGGGCGAGCGTGTTCGAAACGCCGTCCAGGACTTCCCGGTCGGTGTCGGTTGGGAGCGACTGGTAGGTTTGCTCGTCGGTGTATGGGGACTCGTCGTCGGTTCCCATGAAGTCCATCAGGTATTCCCTGCCGCCCGCCCCGGTCCCCTGGCTGGTCATGATCACGTGAACGTCGGCGACGTTCCGGTCGTTGACCCAGTTCACCCAGCCGATCTCGGTACGGTAGTATTGGCGGTCACAACGCGGCCCGTTGCAGTCGAAAAAGACGTTGGGGCGGGATTGCTGGGCCTGGAGCGGTTCGGGAGACGGTCCCGTGAGCGCGGCGGTGGCGGCCAGGGCAATGATGACTGCCTCGCGAACCCGCTTCCGGCCCCTGACGTGGGCTGGGCGCATCACTCCGAACCACCCTTCCCGTAGATCCCCACCCTCAGCGGCGGATCGACCCACCAGTGGAAGTGGAAGCGATTCTCGCCGTCCACGATGACCGCCTCACGCCGTTCCCGCGTCTTCGGCCACTCGCCGCGGCCGTTCTTCACGACCAGCAGCTGGCCGGACTCGAGCCGGGCGGCCCAATCCCGGAGGCTGCTCTCCAGATCCGCCAGCAGCGTCCGTTCCGCGTCGCGTTGCACTTCGGCGTTGGCGTCCGCTCCGAGTTTTCCCGCCGCCAGCTCCCGGTAGCCGTCCTCCAGCTCGGCGGTGGCGATCGAGAACACGCGGTCGCGCTGGAAGCCGATCTCGGTCATCGCGGTGGGGTTGAAGTTGGGCTGGACGCTATGGTACCACTTCCCGTACCGCCTGACGATCATTCCCCGGATTCCTCCGTGGCGTGACTCAGCAGCGCGGCCAGCTCATCCGGATCGAGACGTTCCCCGGCCTTGCTGCCCATCCCCCGCCGCCCCGTCCGCGAGCGCTTGCGCGAGGTGTCCTGGCGGTCCATCGCCACGCTGCCCGCGAAGTCGAAGTCGGGGTGGTGGACCTTCTCCAGCTTGCGTTCCAACTCGTACTCCAACGTGCGGAAGGCCCCGAGATCGCCGGAAGTGACGAAGGTGACCGCCTCGCCGGTGGCGCCCGCCCGCGCGGTGCGTCCCACGCGGTGCACATAGTCGCCCGGATCGAGCGGCACGTCGTAGTTGACCACATGCGAAATCCCCTCGATGTCGAGGCCGCGCTGCGCGATGTCGGTCGCGACCAGCACGCGGACCTTGCCCTCGGTGAACTGGTCGATCGCGCGGGTGCGGTGGCGCATGTGCCGGTCCCCGTGAATGACGTCGCAGGAAATGCGGGCGCGGTCGAGGCGCGTCTTGAGGACGTCCGCGCCCACCTTGGTGCGCGTGAAGACCAGCACCTGGTCCCATCCGGGCTGGTCCAGGAGGTGGATGAGGAGGTCCGGCTTGCGGTCGGGGCGCACCGAGTAGGCGGTCTCGGCGATCCCGTGGGCGGTGGTGCCCGAGGGCGACGCCTCGACCCAGGCGGCGTCCCGTGTCATTCGCAGCGCCAGGGCGTGGACCGCGTTGGGCATCGTTGCCGAGAAGAGGAGCGTCTGGGGGCGTTTGCCGAGGCCCCTCACCACCGCCTCGATCTGCGGACGGAAGCCCATGTCCAGCATCCGGTCGGCCTCGTCGAGGATGAGCAGGCGGACGCCCTTGAGGCGGGCCTTTCCCCGGTTCTGCAGGTCGATCAGGCGCCCGGGGGTCGCGACGATGACCTCGTCCCCCCGCTTGAGCGCGTCCAGCTGCGGACCGTAGGCGACGCCGCCGTAGATCACCGCCGACCGGAACGTCGACCCCTTCGCAAGGTCGCGCGTGTCGTCGCAAACCTGCTGGGCGAGCTCCCGAGTCGGGCAGAGCACGAGGACCTGAAGCCCGGCTCCGGCCCTGAGCAACTCGAGTGCCGGGAGCATGAAGGCCCCGGTCTTCCCGGTGCCGGTTCGGGCGATCCCCACTACGTCGCGTCCCTCGCTGACCAGCGGGATCGCCTTCTGCTGAATGGGCGTCGGGGTAGTCCAACCCAGTGCCTGCACGGCGGCGAGGCGGAGGTCGGACAGCCCGAAGGCGCTAAAGTCTGTCGGTTCCGTCAAATGATATCCGGCGTCTTGTTCGATTGATGGCCCAGGGGACCGCGCCGGCCTGCGGCCCCGCGAGCGGCCCGGAGTCGAATGTAACCCTTCTGATGACGTAGGACACCGGACTCGCCATCTTTGTTCATGCCTTCGGACCCTGTCTCCGTCCTGTTCGTCTGTCTCGGGAACATCTGTCGTTCCCCCCTCGCGGAGGGCGTCTTCATGGCGGCGGCAGAGGCCCGCGGCCTCGGATCCGGCTTCGAAGCCGACTCGGCCGGGACCGCTGCGTACCATTCCGGCGAGCCCCCCGATCCCCGCACCACCGCCGTCGCGGCCCGTCATGGGGTTCACCTCACCAGCATCGCACGGCAGGCCACGCGGCACGATTTCGGGCGCTTCGACGTCATCGTCGCCATGGACCGCAGCAACCGGCGCTCGCTGGAGCGGCTGCGCGGCCACCGCCCCCGCCCCGGCACGGCCCGGATCGTCATGATGCGCGACTACGACCCCGAACCGGGCAGCCCGGACGTTCCCGACCCCTACTACGGCGGCGCGGACGGCTTCGAGCGCGTCTACCGGATCGTCGAGCGCTGTTGCGAGGGGCTGCTGGACGAACTCGCCGACGGCCCGGAGTGATTCCGGCCCCGGTTCTCGCAGCCCTGCGCCGCGCTCTCGGACTGGAACCGTCCGACCCCATCGAAACGCGGCCCATGGGCGGTGGCTGCATCAACAACGGAGCGCGCGTCGAGACGCGGGCCGGGCGGTTCTTCCTGAAGTGGAACGCCGACGCGGGGCAACGCTTCTTCCAGGTCGAGGCGGAGGGACTGGGGGCGCTCGCGGCGACGAAAACCGTACGGACGCCGACCGTCGTGGGCCGAAGCGGGGACAGCGACCCGGTCCCCTGGCTCCTGTTGGAGTGGATCGACCCGGGCCGGGCGAGCCAGGCTTCGTGGGAGCGGCTCGGGCGGGAACTGGCGGCGCTCCACCGCTCCGGCGCCGACGATTCCGGACGCTGGGGATGGCACAACGACAACGTGATCGGTTCGCTGCCTCAGCCGAACGGGTGGACGGACGACTGGGGAGACTTCTGGGCACGGCGCCGGATCCGCCCCCTCGCCCGGGAGCTCCTCACCCGTGGCGCCATCACGTCGCGGCAACTTGGGCTCATCGAGCGGGCCGCCGACCTCGCGGGCCGCCTCCTCGGCCCGGCCTCGCTCACGGACGGCCCGTCGCTCCTGCACGGCGACCCGTGGTCCGGCAACGTCCTCTTTGCGCGCGCCGGCCACCCCATGCTCATCGACCCCGCCGTGTACATCGGGCACCGCGAGGTCGACCTCGCCATGTGCCGCCTCTTCGGCGGCTTCCCGCGGCTCTTCTACGACGCCTACGCGGAGGCGTGGCCGCTCGGCCCGGACCACGAACACCGCCTCCCGCTCTACCAGCTCTACCCGCTGCTGGTCCATGCGCGGCTCTTCGGGGGCGGCTACGTGGAGTCGGCGCTGCGGGCGGCCTCGTCTACCGCCGCACCCCCACCAGCAACCCGTCCCCCACCGGCAGGATCGTCGCGTCGAACCGCCGATCGGCCGCCACCTTCCGGTTGAAGCGGTCGAGCACCGCGGCCATCTCGTCGCCGCCGGGATCCAGCACCTGCCCCTTCCAGAACGCATTGTCGGCGACGAACAGCCCGCCGGGCCTGAGCAGCCGCGCGGCTTCCCCGAGGTACTGCGTGTAGCGCTCCTTGTCGGCGTCCACAAACACCAGGTCGAAGGAACCGTCGGGTCCGAGTGCGTCGAGAAGCCCGGCGCCGTCGCCCACCCTCACCTCGACCCGGTCCGCCACGCCCGCGTCTTTCAGCGAACGCCTCGCGACCGCCGCGTGCTCCGGGTTGATCTCCAGGGTGACGAGCTTGCCGCCCTCGGGCAGCGCGCGGGCTATCCAGATCGCCGAGTAGCCCGCCAGCGTGCCCACCTCGACGGCGCGGCGCACCCCCGCCGCCCGAACGAGCAGTTGCAGTGCCCGCGCGGTGGCCGGCGGAAGCTGGATCCCGGGCATCCCGGCGGCGGCGGCACGCTCCCGGGTCCGGCGCAGAGCGTCGTCCTCGCGAGCGAACTGGCGCTGGACGTACAGATCCAGCCCGTCGTGGTCGTACTCGGACGGGTCCGGGGCGCCGGAAGGCACGCGGGCGGGCGTCCCGTCAGCCACCCAGCACCCGCGCCATCCGACGCACCCCCGCCTCGATCTCCTCGTCCGACGACGCCGTGCTCATGCGGGCGTAGCCCGGGTCGCCGAACGCCTCGCCCGGCACGATGGCCACGCCGGTCTCTTCCAGAATCCGCGCGCAGACGTCGTTGGCGCAGGTGAGCTCGTCGTCGAACACGCCGTCCACCCGGAAGTACAGGTAGAAGGCGCCGTCCGGCCGGATGTAAGGGCAGCCGGGCAGCAGCTCGTCGAAGAGGCGCGTGACCAGCTCGCGGCGGCGGCGGAAGGCCTCCAGCATCCGGGCCTTGTCGCGCGCCGCGTCCTCCGGCCGGGTGAGGCCCTCCAGGGTGGCCACCTGGGACGGCGTGGCGGCGTTCAGCGAGACGTGGCTCTGGAACGCGGACATCTTCGCGGCCAGTTCGGGGCTCGAGTACGAATAGCCGACGCGCCACCCGGTCATCGCGTACGCCTTGGACATGCCGTTGGTCACGACCAGGTCGCCCACCGATCCCGGGTCCAGGTCGAGCGCGCCGGGCGCCTTCGCGCCGTCATCGCCGAAGTAGATCTCCTGATAGATCTCGTCCGAGATCAGCGTGACGCCGCGGCCCCGGGCCCATGCGGCCATCTCCCCGAGCTGCGCCTTCGAGTAGACGGCGCCGGTCGGGTTGGAGGGGGTGGAGAAGATGAGCCCCTTCGTCCTCCCGGTGGCGGCGCGTTCGAGGTCATCCGGCGTGAGCAGGAAATCGCGGTCCTCGCTCCCCGCCACCGGCACCGGCTCCGCCCGCGACAGCGTCACCATCTCCGGGTACGAGGTCCAGTACGGCGACCCGATCAACACCTCGTCTCCCGGCCCGAAAAGGCAGAAGCAGGCGTTGAAGAGCGACTGCTTGGCGCCCGCGGAGACCACGACCCGGGCGGCTTCGGCCGGATGGTCCGTGCCCGCCGTCATGTAGCTCGCGACCGCGGCTCGCAGCTCCGGGAGGCCGGCGGACGGCGTGTAGCGCGTGCGCCCCCGCCGGATCCCGTCGATTGCCGCTTCGGAAATCCACCCGGGGGTGTCGAAATCGGGCTCGCCGGCGCCGAGGTTGATGATATCGCGCCCCTCCGCGGCCAGCTTCTTTGCGAGAGTGCTCACCGCCACGGTGGCGGACGGGGTCAGGCGTGCGATGTTCGGGGAGAAGGTCATCAGGGGTCTTTGGTTGGACGGGTCGGCAGACTTCGGGATGCAGCCGACAATAAGTCCGCCCGGCGTTATGTTCGCAACCCCGGGCGGCAACGGGTGAGGGGCCGCCGTCGCATTTCGGTCGGCTGCCTGTCCGGGGGCTTGGGTCTCCTCGGAACCGGAGTCCGCGCGGTCAACCGGCAAAAACTGTAAAGACAACATGACATTTCGTAAACCACACCTTACATCCCGCGATTCGGGGGACTCAGATCACCCCATCCTGTACTTCGACTTCGTCGACCCCCTCTCGTACGCGGTCAGCCGCAAGGTTGACCGGGCCGGAGCCTCGGCGGTGATCGAGTGGCACGGTTTCGAACTGCGCCCTCCCCCACAGCCGATGATCGACCCGGGCGACGCGGAGTGGCGGACGCGGCAGGCCCTCGCAGGGAGCGCCACCCCCCCGCCGCCCATCGTCCCCTGGACGCGCAAGGCCCACGAACTCTGCGAATTCGCGCGCG